>DAHZZC010000792.1 GCA_027435495.1 Planctomycetales bacterium | reverse complement strand
GCAGCTCCAGCCCTGATGAGCTTTGACCTTGAAAATCGGTAGGTGCATCGATCGGCAAGCGTGCAACGCACGCATTGAAAACGATCGCGGACCGACAGATACTGTACATACGATTTACCGGTTTTGACCGTCAAAAACCATTAGGAGCCGGCTCCAGCCGGCGATCCTCACCGCGGGTACAACCTCCGACCAGCAGCTCCAGCCCTGTAGGAGCCGGCTCCAGCCGGCGATTCTTTCTTGCCGCCGTAATAGGGTGCGTCCGGGTCGGGAGCGGGAGCTCCCTCCTACATGGGTGATCGGTCCCGTCCTTCGCCATGGACGGCTTGATCGTGGTTCTGGAAGCCTGCTCCAGCCGGCGATCCACGCCGCGGGAATCACCTCCGATCGGCAGGTCTGGCCCTGTAGGAGCCGGCTCCAGCCGGCGATCCGCCCTTTCTTGCCGCCGTAATAGGGTGCGTCCGGGTCGGGAGCGGGAGCTCCCTCCTACATGGGCGATGGGTCCGGTTCTTCGCAATGGACGGCTTGATCGTGGTTCTGGAAGCCGGCTCCAGCCGGCGATCCACGCCGCGGGTACAACCTCCGACCAGCAGCTCCAGCCCTGTAGATGGGGATGAACGCCTCCATGCTTTTCATCCCCATTGGATGAACTGCGTTCATAGAAGGAGCCGGCTCCAGCCGGCGATTCTTTCTTGCCGCCGTAATAATATCGGCCGTGCGGGGCGTCGGGCCCGTGGTAATAGAAGCGGGGCGCCTCGGGGTCGAACCGGGCCTGGCCGTCGAGTTCGGCCCGGGTGAGTTCCAGGAGCCACCGCTCCCGGTCGGAGAGGCTTTCGAGCGTCCGATCCCGGTGGATGCGGAGCCGGGCGTTCACCTCCTGGTCGAAGTTCTCCAGGAGGGCCTTGCGGGTCGAGGCCATCCGCGCCTGGATCTGCTCGTCGAGTTCGGCCTGGAGCCGGTCGAAGGCGGCGGTGATCTGCTCGGGCGACCGGCACGACCGGTACACCTGGGCAATCCGCCGCTCGATGTCCACGCCCGATTCCAGGGCGCCGAGGACCTCATCGCTGGACCCGAACACCCCGTCGAAGAGCCGGAACTTCTCGGCGAGCAACTCGAAGACCCGCTGATCCGCCTCGTTCCGTCGGTTGATGAAGTTCACGACCACGACATCGTGCCTCTGCCCGTAGCGGTGGCACCGCCCGATCCGCTGTTCGACCCGCTGCGGGTTCCACGGCAGGTCGAAGTTCACGACCAGCGAGCAGAATTGCAGGTTCACGCCCTCGGCGGCGGCCTCGGTGGCGATGAGGATCGTGGCGTGGTCCCGGAACTCCTCCACGATCGCCGCCTTCATGTCCACCGGCTTCGAGCCGGAAAGGGTCCCCTGGCCGGCATGGCGGACCAACCAACGCTCGTAAATGGCCCGCGAGTGGGGGTCGTTGTTCGAGCCGTTCATCATGACCAACTGGCCCTCGTAGCCGTTGGCCGAGAGCAGGTCGAAGAGATACTGCTGCGTCCGGCGCGACTCGGTGAAGACCACCGCCTTGCGCCGGGCGCCGAGGGCGTCGGTGCGGTCGAACGCCACCCGCAACGCCGGGATCAGGGCGTCTCCCTTGGCGTTCACCCCGATGGCGTCGGCCAGGGCGCTGAACCGGCGGAGCTCGGCAAGCTCGTCCCGGAGCAACTTCGGGTCGATCACGGCCTCGACCACTTCGTCTCGGTCTTCATCGTCGCCGTCGCCGTCGTCGGCCTCGCGGAGTTCGTCCTCGAGTTCGTCGATGCCGTCGATGTCCTCGTCGTCGAGCAGGGCGACCCGGCCGGATAGGTCCTCCAGGCGGGCGATCAGGCCCCGGAGCGTCCTCCCGATGGCGAACGAGGACGACGCCAGCAGCTTGCGGAGGACCAGCGTGATCAGGTTCCGCTGGCTGGCCGGGAGCGAGATCAGGACTTCCCGCTGGAGGAAGGCCGAGACCTCCTCATAAAGCCCGTGTTCGTCGTCGTTGGGCAGGAAGTCCTGGGTGATCGGCACTCGCCGGGTGAACGGGATGTACTCGACCACCTGCTTGCGCAGCGTCCGGATGCAGACCGACCGCAGGCGGGTCCGGAGTTCGTCGTTGCGCCGCCCCTCGTCGCCCGAGCGGACGAACTGCTCCCGGAAGGAACCGGCGTCGCCGAAGACGTGTTCGTCGATCACGCTGACGAGCCCGTAAAGCTCCATCAGCGAGTTCTGCAACGGCGTGGCGGTCAGCAGCAACTTCGGCGCCTGCTTGACCGACTCGGCGATCGACCGGGCCATCTTGTTCGACGGCTTGAAGATGTTGCGGAGCCGGTGGGCCTCGTCGATCACCACGAGGTCCCAGGCGACACGCCGGACCTCGGCGGCCTTCGCCGAGGCGAAGTGGTACGAACAGATGACCACCCGGTCGGGCCGGTCGAAGGGATTGCCCGCACCCTCCCGCTGGACCTGGTGGAAGCTACGGGAGTCGAGGACGAGGGTCGGCAGGTAGAACTTCTCTTCAAGCTCCTGCTGCCACTGCTTCCGCAGGGTCGCCGGGACGATCAGCAGGACGTGGCGCCGGCGCTCGGCCCACCGCTGGGAGAGCACGATCCCGGCCTCGATCGTCTTCCCCAGCCCAACCTCATCGGCCAGGATCGTGCCACGGGACAGCGGCGAACGAAGGGCAAAGAGCGCCGCATCGACCTGATGCGGGTTCAGATCGACCCTGGCGTTCGAGATCGATCGAGAGAGGCTCTCGATCGTCCCGGAAGTGCCCCGCAACGTCAGCAGGTTCGCCCAGAACTGGCTGTGGTACGGGGTCATCCTGCGTCCGCCGTCCCCGAGCGTCGCCGCTCGCAACATGCCGAAGTCGTCACAATCATGGAGCGTGTCGCCAAATTATCCGGCCGCATCTCCAATCGCAAGCACCCATCCCGAAATCCAGGACGGCGGCAGGCCGGCCGGTCGGTCGGGACGGTCCGAAGATCGAGCGGCTCAATCCCTGGAGTGATGGTGTGCCGTTGAGGTAGAGTAGAATGGAGAGCGAGGAGAGCGGCACCATGTGGCGACGGATCGTCGAAGGGAACGGATTGCGTCGGCTACCGTCGCGGGTCCTGCGCAAGGCCCGGCAAGGGCCAGGACCGCTCGCCGAGGCGGTCGCCCATCACCTCTGGAGACGCGGACCGGTCGGCAGGATCCGACGGTCACTCGCCCTCCGCCGCATCCGGACCCGACCTCCCGCCGCCGGCGACCTCGTCGGCTCGCTGGTCCCCGGGCTGTTCACCGTCGTCCTGCCGGTCTACAACCAGGCCCGGTTCCTCCGCGAGTCGATCGAAAGCGTCCTCGACCAGACCTACCCCTCCTTCGAGCTGATCGTCATCGACGACGGCTCGGGCCCCGACGTCGCCGAGATCCTCCGCGACTCCCTCGACAACCCCCGCGTCCGAGCCCTCCGCCAGCACAACCAGCAGCTTCCCAGGGCCCTCTCCAATGGCTTCGCCTTCGCCCGCGGCGAGTTCTGGACATGGACTTCCGCCGATAATCGAATGCATCCCCTCCAGCTCGAGCGGCTGGTCGGCTGCCTCCAGTCTCGGCCGGAAGTGGGGATGGTCTACGCCGACTATCGCGCGATCGACGCATCCGGAGAACCACTGACCGACCCGACCTTCCGCCCCGACAACCGACGGACCCCCAGCGCCCCCGAGATCCACCTGCCACGCAACCCCCGCGCGATCAACGCGATCCCGGACAACTTCATCGGCCCGTGCTTCCTCTACCGAGGCGCCGTCGGCCGGCTGGTGGGCGAATACGACCCCGGCCTCGGCATCGAGGATTATGATTACTGGATGCGCATCAACCGCGCCTCCCGCATCGAACATCTCGGCACCGACGAGGTGCTCTACGACTACCGCGTCCACCCCCAAAGCCTCAGCGGCCGGGCCGCCGAGCTTCGAATCGCCGAACGGGCCAACGAGCTATTACGCACCGAACGCGCCCGAGACCGCGACCATCGCGAACCCTGGTCGATCCGCGTCGACACCGCGATCCATCACCGCCTCGCCGGCCTCGACCAATCGCCCCACCGATGGCTCCCCCTCGACGCCCCATTCGACTCCAGCGCCAAAACCCTTTATCTTATCGACAACTCCTCACTCGATATCATCAACCCCCAGGATCCCTCGATCGTCGTCGCCTGGTTCGATCGCTTGGAAGAAGCCTACGAACGCCGGGTCGCCGCCGCACAGTCGGGCGCCTTCGCCCTGACCTCCCACCGCGATCTCGCCGAACGACTCGACCTCCTCGGCATCCCAAACCTGGTCGTCGACACGCCCTCGATGTTCCTCGATCGCGCCCTCCGATACGCCGACAACCGCCGCTCGTTCGAGCGGCTCCGCCCGCCCGCCGACCGCGGGCGCATTCTTCCCATCCCCATCTCATACGAATCCAACTATCATATTGTCATTCAGGTTGATGATTTTGATAGAGGTGGGCTGGAGAACGTGGTTTTGTGCCTGGCGGAAGGGCTCCGGCGCCGGGGGCGGCGGGTCTCGATGCTGGTGCTGGGCCGACCGGGTCCGTCGGTCGACCGGGCTCGCGCGGCCGGCATCCCCGTTGAGATTGGTCTCGTGGAGTCTCGTGGAGTCTCGATTCGCGAGTGGCTTCAGTCGAACCAGGCCGACCTGGTCTGCGCCCACTATTCGACGGCCGCCGCGGCCCCAGCGCACGACCTTGGAATCCCGTTCGTGCAGGTGATCCACAACGCCTACGCCTGGCTCGACGACCGGGCGTTCGACGCCTACCGAAAGGCCGACGCCGCCACAACCGCCTACCTCTGCGTCTCGGCCGAGACCGCGCGCTATGCCGACCGCCGGATGGGGCTCTCGGCCGAGAAGATGATCGTGGTGCCCAACGGCGTTGACCTCGATCGAATCGACGCGGCCCTCAATGAAGATCCGTCGCGCACGCGCGCCGAGCTGGGCCTTTCGGCCGAGGATTTCGTCTTCCTCAACGTCGCCTCGATCCACGCGACCAAGGCGCATCGGCTACTGGTGAAGGCGTTCGCGCGGGTGATCGACGAGCGGCCCTCGGCGCGGCTGGTTATCGCCGGGTCAACGAGCGACACCGATTACGAGAGCCGACTCCGCCGTGAAATCGAGGCGATGAAACTCTCGGATCGCGTGGTCCTGACCGGACATCGCGAGGACGTCGAACGGCTCTACGCGATGGCGGATGCGTTCGTCTTGCCCTCTCTCTGGGAGGGCTGGAGCCTGGCGCTGACCGAGGCCGCCTGCGCCGGCCTGCCGGCGATCGCCTCGGACGTCGGCGGCGCGCGCGAGCTTCTGGCCAGCGGCCTCGGCCGGTTGATTCGTCCTCCGTTTGACTCGATCGACCAACTCGACGCCGACGTGATCCCCCGGCTGATCGGCCGGGAGGATCCTCGATTCCTGAACGACCTGGCCGACGCGATGCGTGCCGAGGCCGCGGTCCGACGACGGCCCGTGATCCCCGACAACCTCCGCCGCCGGCTCGATCGCGAGACGATGATCGAGATCCACGACCGGCTCCTCGGCTGGTTCCTGCAAGGCGGCGGCGCCTCTGGAGCGCGGGCGTGGAGCCCGCCCTTCGTGATGCCTCGCCTTGACAGCCCGGCCCGATTGTCGTAGAGCGATCGGGAGCGCCCAGGGAAGGGTGCGTCAGATGGTCGGCGAGGAGGCGAGGCGATGAAGATCGTGGACGTGATGCCGCTGGCATTTCCCGAGGTTGCGGTGATCCGCTTCGCCCGGTTCAAGGACCATCGCGGCTACTTCACCGAACACTACCGCGCCAGCGATTTCGAGGACCTCGACCTCCTCCGCGGTATCGATTTCCGCCAGA
This sequence comes from Planctomycetales bacterium, assembly GCA_027435495.1. Lineage (GTDB taxonomy): Bacteria > Planctomycetota > Planctomycetia > Isosphaerales > Isosphaeraceae > JAKAUH01. Next base: position 8,779 of record DAHZZC010000792.1, on the reverse strand, counting down.
TGAACGAGAGCTTCTCACGCGCTGGAACCATCCGCGGACTGCACTTCCAGTGGGACCCTTATCAGGGAAAGCTCGTCCGCCCCGTGACCGGCCGGCTGATCGACCTGATGCTGGACATCCGCCTGGGCTCGCCAACCTTCGGTCAGATCATCGCCCACGACCTTCCCGCACGTCCCGACGACGACCACGCCCAATGGATCTGGGTCCCGCCCGGCTTCGCCCATGGGATGCTGCTCACTGAGGACACGCTGGTCGAATACCTCTGTTCGGGCGAGTACAACCCGAAGGCCGAGGCGGGCCTCTCGCCCTTCGCGCCCGACCTCGACTGGTCGCTCTGCGATCCCGAACTCGCCGAGACCTTCCACCGTGTCGCGGCCTCGAATCCGCTGATCAGCCCGAAGGATCGCGACGCCCCCGACCTCGCCACCTGGTCGCGCGACCCTCGCTCGTGGCACTTCATCTACGATCGGTCGATCCGAGGTGGTGTCCGCCCTTTTGAGGCGGCCAGCTTCAAGGTCGCCTGATCCGATCCCACATGGCCGGACGGAGCCCCGCGGATGCCGCATCGCGATCGTACTTCGACGAGTGAGAGTGACCTCCTCCGCGAAAACACGGCCCTCCGCGCCGAGGTCCTGGCGCTTCGCGAGACCTGCCACGCGAGCGCCCGCGACCGCCAGCAATCGGCCCGCGATCGAGCCCTGCTCGACGAGATCCTCGGCAGCCGCGCCTGGGCTCTCGTCCAGGGGGCGCGGCGGATGGTCGGGCGTCGCGGCGGCCTTCGGGTCGATCACCCCTCGACGTCGCCAGGTCCCCACATCGACGCCCTCATCGCCCCTCCCTCAAGGCTCCCGCAAGGGCCTACCGTCTCGGTCGTCGTTCCCAATTTCAACCACGAGCCTTACCTCGAGGAACGCCTCCGCTCGATCTTCGCGCAAACCTACGCGCCGGCGGAAATCCTCTTCCTTGATGATGGATCGACCGATGACAGCCTTGCGCTGGCGCGTCGGCTGGCGGACGAATCTCCGGTGCCCTTCCGGTTCGTCGACAGCGGCTCCGTTCGCCGAGGAACGTTCCGCCAGTGGCTCACCGGGATCGACCACGCCCAGGGTGATCTGGTCTGGATCGCCGAGTCCGACGACACCTGCCGGCCCGAACTGCTCGAGCGGCTGGTCCCAACGTTCGACGATCCTCAGGTGCGGCTCGCCTACTGTCAGTCGTCGCGGATCGGCTCCGACGGACAGATCGACGCCCCCGATTACCTCGACGCGACCGAGGATCTCTCGCCGGCCCGATGGCGGCATCCGTACTGCGTCGCCGGAGCCGACGAGGTCGAGTGCGCCCTGAGCCAGCGAAACACCATTCCCAACGCCAGCGCCGTGGTTTTCCGGCGGCCGACGTCGATCGACGAACGCGACGAACTCGGTTCGCTCCGCATCGGCGGCGACTGGCTCTTCTACGCGATGCGGATTCGAGACGGGAAGATCGCCTATGTCCCCGAACCGCTCAACGGCCACCGCCAGCACGACCGAACCGTCCGTGCCTCGTTCGAGCGGGCACCGGCGCTGTTTGAGGAGCAGTTGCGGGTGAAGTCGCGAATCTTCGAGGCGTTCGCGGTCTCGGCCTCGGCGATCACGGCCAGCCTGGCGCGCGGGTTCGCCGAACATGCCGAGCGGATGCAAGGACTCCAGCCGCACTCATCGATGACGGAGCGCCCGGAGCTGATTCCTCATCTGAACCGCATCCGCGAAATCCTCCGCTCACGGCTCGGATCACGGACGGGCCCGCCGGTGCTGGTGGTCGTCTCGGGGCTCTTCCGTGGCGGTGCCTCGCGCGAGGCCATTCACCTCGCGAACGCACTCGCCGATCGGTCGCCGGTCTTCCTCGCCAACGCCCTGCCCGGCCGGCTCGATCCCTCGGCGGCCGTCGAGGTTGATGATCGCGTCCTGCCGATCGAGGGCTCGCTGGGGCTCCTGCCCTGGTCGTGGAATACCGACCCTGGCGAGGCCGTCACCTCGGCCCGCCGCGCCGAGGTGATCCGCGAGCTGGTCCGCTTCCACCAGATCGAGAGAATCCACGCTCAGGGCCCAGCCGCCGAGGAACTACTCGCCGCGGCTGGCCTCGCCGCGATTCCTCACCTGGATGCGAATCCGATCTCGATCCTGGAGCCCAGGCCCGAGGCCCCTGCCCCGCCGATCGAATCCACCAGCGACGATCGCGTCGCGGTGCTTTCCACGCGTATCCATGCCCTGACCCTGGCCCTGCACGACGCTCGAAAGCGAGTGGCCCACCTGGATTCGCTGGCCGCCTCGCACGTCCAGCAGGCCGCCTCGCCCGCCTGGCGGATCGGTGCTGCGATCGATCGCGCCTCGCGAACAATAGCCCCCATCGGGAGTCGTCGCCGAGGCGTCCTCGTCTCGGCCGCGCGGATCGCGCGCCGTACCCGAAGGCACCGCGTCATCACCGATCCGCCCGCGTCGGTAACACGGCCGACGATCCCCATCGTGGAGACGAGGGCACGTCCGAATGCCGGCCGAATCCTGATCGCCGATCACGACATCCCCACGCCCGACCTCGACGCCGGCTCGCGCCGGATGGTCGAGATCATCCGGGCGATCCGGGGCCGCGGCCATCTCCTGACGTTCCTGCCCGACATCGTGACGGCACCCCCACGCTACATCGACGACCTCCATCAAATGGGTGTCGAGCTGGTCGGCGAATCCGTCGGCCGGCCTCTGGAACGATATCTTCGAGAGATCCGCGGCGGGCTCGACCTGGCGATCCTCTCGCGGCCGGGCGTGGCCGCGCGCTACCTCAACCTCATCCGATGCGAGGCCCCAGGCGCCCGGGCCGTTTTTGACACCGTGGACCTGCATTACCTTCGCGAGTGGCGGGCCGCTCGGCTGGCCGGAGATCGCGATCGGATCTGGGAAGCTCGACGACGGAAGCTCCAGGAGCTGGCTCTCGTCCGCCGCTGCGATGCCACGATCGTCGTCAGCGAACTCGAGCGCCGGGTCCTGCTCGACGCCTGCCCGGGCGCCGAGATCCGCGTGTTGCCGACGATCGTCGACATCCCTCCCAGTGATCCAGCCCGATGGGAAGACCGCGATGGCCTGGTCTTCATCGGTGGATTCCGACATGCGCCGAACGTCGACGCGGTCCTCTGGTTCGTCGCCGAGATCCTGCCGAGGATCCTCGAGCAATCTCCGGAGATGATCCTCCGCGTTGTCGGTCCGCACGCACCCGAGGCGATCCTCGCGACCGAGGGGCCGAATGTCCGCGTGCTCGGCCATGTGCCCGACGTCGGCCCGATCCTGGGACAGTCGCGGGTCGCGGTGGCACCGCTCCGGTTTGGGGCGGGCGTGAAGGGGAAGGTGAACCTGAGCATGGCGCACGGCCTGCCGACGGTCGTCAGCACCGTCGCGGCCGAGGGGATGGACCTCGTCCACGGTCGAGACGCCCTGATCGCCGCCGATCCCGCCGCGTTCGCCGACGCTGTGATCGAGCTGGACCGCTCGCGCGACCTCTGGGAACGGCTCTCAAGCCAGGGCCGCGAGAGCGTCCGCGCCCGGTACTCGGTCGAGGCCGCCGCCGCTCGGATCGACGAACTACTCGCCTTCGCCGGCCTGGGTCACTGACCGTTCCTCACCGAGGGCGGCATCGGCCAGGGACCCTTGAGGCTCGAATCGCAGAGTAGCCAGACGACGACCCGCGTGTGCTCCAGCAGCGAGGGATCGCGAACCATCCCCTTGAAAGCGTGCGACGTGTTCCCGCCCCCGGTGAGGTTGTGAACCGGCAGGTTGATCTCGCGGGCCAATAGCTCGATGAAGCCGGCGTTGTAGCTGTCGCCGATGCAGACCACCGGCGAGGTCGCGTCGTGGATCGGCCGGGTGCATCGGCTCGCGGAGGACTGCGTCTTCGGCTGCGCAGCGCGGGCGAGCTGCTGTTGCTCGGGATCGAGCGCGGGGAAGGCGGTGCCGTCCTCGGCCTTCAGGTAGGGGCCGGTCGCCCATTCGCAGAACTTCGGCAACTCCTTCGCGCGGGCGACGAAGTCGTAGCGAGCCAGTCGATCGGCGACCATCCGCGCCGCGATCGCCTGGCCCCGGGGCGCCCAGTGCGGATCGGCCGGCTGATACAGCGGCTCGGCCCCAGGGTCGCGCTCGCGGTGGAACGCCGGCAAGACGTCGACCACCTCAACGTCGTCTTCGAGCAGTTCAAAGATCGCGCGGCGGATGTGGGGCGCGATGATCCGGTCCTTCGGGCAGGGCTGGACGAAGGGCTCGGGATGGGCCTCGGTCATCTTCGGGACCGGGACGAAGATCAGGTCGATCCCCTTGCGCTCGAGCCATCGGGCGGCGGCCGAGACGGGCCGGGCCTCGCGGAGCGGATCGAGCGAGGCCGGCCGGAGGACGTGGATCAGGTAGACGTCGGGCGCCGGCTCGAAGAGGGGGAAATGGTCCTTCCCGGCGAGCACGGTCGAGCGCCCCTCGAACGAGCCGGTGGCCGTCGGGTTGAACGGCCGGGCGGCCTTGATCCGCGCGGCGAGATCGGCTCGCATCGGGGCAAGCTGATCCGACCAACGATCCCAGTCGCCGCCAGCGGCCCTCTCGCACTCCTCGCGCAGCCTCGCCTTCGCCTCGCGAATGGCGGCGGCGCGGGCCTCGGCAACCGCGGCGGGCCGCGTTGCGACCGACTGGCTCGCCGAGGCCCGATGGGCGAGGATGGCCGGCTTGCGTTGCGAGGCCGACCCAAAGCCAGGGCCCGATCGAAGCCAGAATCCCGCCGCCAGAGCCAGGCAAAGCCCAATCATCAGGGCGGCCCTCGATCGATTCCGATCACTCATTGCGTCTGCTCCTTGACCCGTCCTCGCGGTGGTTCCGCGATCGGACGCGGCAGGGTCCAGGGACCTTCCAGGTTCGTGTAGCAGACCGTCCAGACAACCACTCGCGCCCCGCGTAAGAGCCCCGGATCCCGCAGAAAATCGCGAAACCTCTGCGTTGTGAAGCCGCCGCCCGAGAGGTTGCGAACCGGCACGTTCAGCTCGCCTGCCAGGTGGTCGGTGAACCCGGCGTTGTAACTGTCGCCGATGCAGACCACCGGCGCCTCATCGTCGTAGAGCGGACCGGTGCAGTCCCTCGGAAAGGGATACATCTTCGGCTGGGCCTCGATCGCCCGGCGCTGCTGGTCGGGATGCAGCGCCCCGAAGGCCGCGCCCTCGCTCGCCGACTTGTAAGGCGACAGCCCCCACAGGCACGTCGGCGGCCGGGCCTGGGCCCTCGCGACAAAATCATAGCGCAGCATCCGTTCGGCGATTCGGCGTGCCCCGATCGCCTGCGCGCGGGGCGTCCAGTGTGGGTCGGCGGGCTGGTAGAGCGGCCCGTCTCCCGAGTCTCGCTCGCGGCGCAGGTCGTGGAGCAAATCGATCGCCTCGACATCGGCTTCCAGCAGCTCCAGCACGACGCGCCGGATGTGCGGCGCGAGGACTCCATCGGCGGGAACGTGATCGAGGAAGTGCTCGGGGTAGACCTCGGTCATCTTCGGAACCGTCACAAAGAGGACATCGATCCCCCGCTCTCGAAGCCATCGCGACGCGGCGATTACCGATCGTCCGTGGTCAAATGATGATTCGATCGAGTGCGGCTCCAGGATGTGGTTCAAGTACACCCGAGGCGCCGGCTCGAACAGCGGGAAACCGTCCTTCCCTTCGAGCACGGCCGACCTTGCCTCGAAGTCGCCCGTGGCCTCGGGGTGAAGGGGCCGGCATGCCTCGATCTTCGCGCGGAGTTCGGCGCGGGCCGGCTCGACCAGGGCCGTCCAGCGGTCCCAGTCGCCAGCGGCGGCCTGGCGGCACTCGTCGCGCAGTTCCTCGATCGAGCGTCGGATCGCCTCGGTACGAGCCCGGCGCGACGCCTCCTGATCGAGCACAGGTGGCGCGGGCGACCTCTTCGGCGGGCGGCTCGCAACCGTCTTCGAGGCGGGCCGAGCCGGCTTCCGCCCCGGTACCGAACCCTGGCTCGCTCGCCGGAAGGCCACGGCCGCCGCGAGCAGGCCCAGCCCGACCACCAGCGCGATCCTCGCGCGTCCCCGGACGGTCATCGGGTCAGCTCCTTCATCCTCGGACGATTGCGGTCCATCCCGATCTTTCCGTCGGGCGCCGGCCGACGCCCCGGACCGGCCAGCACCGCGCCCCAGTTCCCGCGGGTGAGCTTGCGATCGGCGAACGCCCAGACAACCGCGACCTTCCCGCCGAGCGGATCAGGCCGCCGCGCCAGCTCGGCCCAGATCGCCTGAGCGTCGGCACCGTTGCGGGCGATTACATCGATGTCGCGGCCGAGCCGGCGCGCGAGCTGCGCCGGAAGGCCAGCCGAGTCGCCCCAGCCGAGATCCGGCGTGCTGTAGATATTGCTGAAACTGTCGCCGAGCAGAACGATCGACGCGCCCTCGACCGGCCGGAATGGACGTCCATTCGCCGCGTCGATCACCCGATCGATCGTCACCGTCTGCGGCGGGTAGAGGGTCTGGTCATCGCCGAGTTGAAGCATCTGTGCGACGTCGCCGAGGCGCGAGGCGGGCGTCGGCTCAACCCGCCACGACCGCGCCTCGCCGGGGATCGCCGGCAGGACGGATTTCAGATGATCGGCGAGCGCCCGTGTGACCTCGCCCATCCATTCGGGCGTCCAGTGCGAATCGTGCTTCAGGAAGCAATCGGGCCCACGCGGGTCGATCGTCTCGGGAGTCGGGTCGAAGACATCGACACCCGAGAGACGCAGTTCATCGACAAATTTATGGTAGTCCTCATTTGTAGGCGGCTCGTAAGGACCCGTCGCGTCGAACCGATGCGAGAGTCGATGCGCCTCAAGCGAAACCTTGTCGGGGACCGGAACGACCACGAGCCGGACACCGGCTCTTCGGCAGTCGTCGTGATAGGCAAGGATGGCGGCGAGCGGATCAGGATCGGGGCGAACCAGGCCCGCCTCGGCCATTTCCCTCGCGTGGCGCGTCTGCCAGGAGGGCTCGAGCAGACCCGGGCCGGCGACCCAGTCGATGCCAGGGCGGTAGAACAACCAGCCGTCGAGGCCCGGAATGGCCCGTGTTGTCCCGAAGCCGAGGTAGCCGATCAGACCGGCCTGGAGCCCCGGCTGGACCGCCCGACGGGCCATCGATCGCGCCGTCAGGTCCTTCTCGAACCGCGCAAGATGACCGCGCGTCGGAACACCCCGGAAAACCTTGAACGCCTGAATCCGACCGTCGCACGCCAGTTCGACGGCCGCCTGAACCATCGGGATCGCCGCAATCGCCCCGACGAACCCAATCGCGATCGCGTGCGCCAGCGACCGCGAAACCTCGGTCCCCAGAATCCCCCGCGCCGGGTCGTCTGGAGGCGACATCGGCGATCGCGAGGAATCCGAGCGCGAGAAGATCCGGCTCGGTCGACGCCGATCGTGTCGACGATCCGCGAGTCTGGACATGCCATCCACCCGGCCTGAGTCCGAAGAAGGGAAAGGTGAACAGCTTCTAACAGATCCCCGTCCGGCCGAGAAGAAGAGATTGCCTGGCCAATCTCGCGCGAGCCTCATCGTGGCTCCGCGCGAGTCCTGATCGCCTGTGCGCTCACCCGAAACTCGGCTTGCCCACTGGACCGAATCCGCATATAACCCCTACGCATCGTCGCGCCGATGCGCGGCGATGATCCGGATCGGCCCGCAAGGACGCACCTCAATGTTGATGGATCCGCCCCTGCTCGCGCCCCCTCCCCTGCCCGATCCACCCGCGGCCCGATCGGCCGCCGAGGATCGACAACTCCGCCGACTCCGTGCCGAACTGCGGGCTCGAGACCGCGAAATCCAGGATCTGCGCGATCGATTGCGGTCGATCCAGGCGAGCGACGCCTGGGCGATCGTCCGAACGCTCGAACAGTGGCGGCAGGCGGTTGCCCCGATCGGGACCCGCCGCGATCGCCTGGCCCGCCGATGGGTGCGCGGCCTTCGCAGGATCAAGAAGCTGGCCTCCTCCATCGCGAAAACCTCGGCCCGCATCGGCGGCCGATCGCGACGCCCGACGATCGCCGGCCCGATCGCAACCGGCCGGCAGGCGGTCGTCTGCCTCTCGGTGATCGACTGGGACTTCCGATTCCAGCGCCCGCAACAACTGATGCGTTGCTTCGCCGCCGCGGGCCACCCGGTCCTCTACGCGGCGAGCCGCTTCCACGGCGGCCACGAGGCAAGGGTCCGGCCGATCGAGACGAACGTCCACGAGGTGATCCTCCCCGGCGACCCGGCCACGACCATCTTTCGCGACACCCTCGCCGACGCCGACCGCGCCCGAATGCTCGACGCAATGGCCCGCCTCGCGAGCGAGCGCGGCCTCTCCGACGCCGTCGTTGTGATCCAGCACCCCTACTGGACGCCGATGGCCGAGTCGCTCCGCGACCGGCTGGGCTGGCCGATCGTTTATGATTGCCTCGACGACCACTCGGGATTCTGGGAAAACGCCCCCGAGGTCCTCGCGACCGAGCGCCGGCTGATCGCGACGGCCGACCTCGTCGTCGCCAGCTCCCGACGCCTCCACGACGGCATCCGCGCCCGCGCCCGAGTGTCGGCCCTGATCCGCAACGGATGCGAATTCGAGCATTTCGCGAAGGTTGACGAGAGGCCAAGATCGCATACTCCGACGATCGGCTATTACGGCGCCATTGCCGACTGGTTCGATGCCCGGCTGATGGCGAAACTGGCCGCCTCGCGTCCCGAATGGCGGTTCGAGCTGATCGGCTCGACACTCGGCG
>DAHZZC010000791.1 GCA_027435495.1 Planctomycetales bacterium | reverse complement strand
CGGCCTCGTCCGGAGGAATGGGACCCTCGGCGATCCGTTCCTGCAAGCTGCCGCCGGGGACGTACTCCAGGGCGAGGAAGCCGCGGCCCCGGTACTCGCCGACCTGAAAAAGCGGAACCAGATTCGGATGCTGGAATCGCGCGGCGACCTCGGCCTCCGACCGAAACCGCGCGGCGACCTCGGCATCGGCGAAGAGCGCCGGTCGGATCACCTTGAGCGCCACGAGTCGGTTCAGGCCGACCTCTCGGGCTCGATAAACGACACCCATCCCACCCCGGCCGATCTCTTCCAGGACCTCGAAGCCGGGAATTTCGGGAAGGGGCTCGATGTCGACGTCGGGGAACTGGGTGAGTTGCTGGTTATCGAGACGTGTGGACTCGGATTCCTGAAGTTCACGATGCATCTCGATCTGACGGCGGAGGCGGTCGGTAAACCGGGGGAAGCGTTCCGCGAGTTCATCGCCCACGCCCCGTTGGCCGAGCGACTCGCGGACGAGGAATTCGTTGTAGATCAGTTCGAAGAGCGCCTCGTCGTTGTCTGCGAGTTGAGGGTGGAGTTCCAGGTAGCGCTCGACCCGGGCTGGTTTTCCATTCCGCCAGTGCTCGATCAGGTCGGCGCAAAGGCGATCGATCAGGTCGGCGATCGGGTGTCCGCAGAGCAGGGGATCGTTCTTCGGGTCGATCACGGTGGCCGGTTCGGCCGGGAAGTCGTCCATCGGTCGGCCCTCGGGTCGGATTCGCGGGCGGGCGGAAGCTCATTTTCCTTCATTGCCGGCGTGGGGTCCAACCGGACAGAAGGGCCTGTCCGTCAGCCGCCGGCCAGGTCGAGCCCCAGTTCCTTGCCGACCCGAGCGATGGCGCGGGTGAATTGCTTGCGACGGGCCTCGGGGGAATTTCCCATCGAGGCCGAGACGCCCGCCCAGTCGAGGCCCTGCGACCGAAGCTCGGCGATCCGTCGTTCCTCGTCGGAGAGCCGGAGTCGGAAGGCTTCCAGCAGGTCGCGGCGGGCGACGACCTGGCTGGGTGTTTCGTCGGAGCCCGAGGGCCTTTCGAGGGCCGGGTCGGTCCCCTCGACCCGGCGGACATCGCGACGGTCGCGCTGGTGGAATCGAACCTGCTCGGCCAGCTTGTTTCGGGCCATGCCGACCAGCAGCGGAAGGAGCTGTCGCGGGTCCTCAATATCAAACTCGCCGACGGCGGCGCGGACAAAGAAGCTGGCCAGGACGGCCTGGCAGATGTCCATCGAGTCAAAAACGCGACGGAGCTTGGGATTGCGGAGTCGGAGCCAGCCCCGGACCTCCAGGCGGATTTCTGGCTCGTAGCGGCGCACGAGCTCCTCGGCGGCCTGGTCGTCGCCGGCCCGAACTCGTCGAATGAGTTCGCTGAAGCTCTCTTGATCCTGCGGCTCCCTGGCCGGCATGAAGGCGCCCTCGCGAATCCGCCGGCAGAACCGGGAACAAAAGGTCTCTCCGATTCTTGCCGTAGCTGGATCTTAAGCCGGCCGGGATGTGGTGTCCATGACGGTCCTCACCGTGACCGACCACTCCTCAAAGCGGTTCCGTTTCCTGGATCATCGACCCGGCCGGATTCGAGGAATTCGAGGTCTTTTATGTCGGAGCCAACTCCCAATGGCGACCCGGCCGTCGGCGACGCGGAGCTCCGGCGGGAGCAGGCTCCTTCAAAAGGTCCGGCCAGAGACCCTCACCGGGCGAAGGAATCCGAGCCAGGAAAGAACGATCCGATCCGGCTTCTGACGCGTTCGAGGCGGTCTCCCGGGTGTCCGTCCTCTCGAATCGGGTGCACGAGGTCGAGCCTCTCGACCGCCTCGGGTGATCCCGGCCGTTCTTATCCCAGGGAGACTGCTCCGGGAACTGATGACGCCGGCGGAGAAGTCGCTCAGGTCGGTCAGGCTTTCTTGCCGCCGTAATCACCCGGTCGGGCCTCCCGCCACCTCCTAAAATTTTTTCCACCGATTCGGTCGCGATCCGTGGCATGGAAAATTCTCCCAAACCGCCCGGGTCCTGCCGGTGGAAGGCGGGCCCTTCGTCGAGACCGGCCCAGAATTGACAATTCCGTGGTCCTGACGCGGTCCCAAAATGCGGATAAAGAAAACTTCGCAAGGAACATGGAGCCATCGCTTCCTTCCTGCATCAGAGAAATCCATCGAGAATGGCAGATACAACTCTCCCGATGCCTGTTTCCAGGGATTTTTTGTTCCATCATGATGCGAAGGCCGTTTTTCGAGGTCATTGGCCCATTCGTACTTCTCCGATCGTTGCGTATGAGAAAACTGGTTGAGGCGATGTTAAGCATGCGCTGGCTGCTTTTTAAAAAAACTGATTTGTGAGCATGTTTCTTTCAGGAGACATCCTGGAGAGGGCACTAGATTCCGCTCGGGTGACACGTTATCTATTAGAAAAACTTCAAAAGAGCCATGACGGCGATCGAAGGGTTCAGCGAGGCAGACCAGATCGCTGGGTGAATGTCATCCATGACCGATTCGGCGAGGCCAGGAATTCGCGCTTAGGTGACAGAGAAGGGCCGTGCGACTACGGGCCCGGATTTGGGGGCCGAGTGAGACCCCTCGACGATTCCGCGTGAGAATTGTGCGTTAAGAGATCGATCCTGGGCCGCGCCGCGGTCGGCCCATTTACACATTGGTGTTACCAGAAATTGCGTTCCCACGGAAATGGAACAGGGCCGGAATGGCGGCCCGAGTTGTGTTTTCATCGATATTTCGTTCGACTCATCCCGCTGCTGCCGCGCCCCGTATCGGGGCCTGGAGACCGCCACCATGGATCGAACACCGGGGAAGAAGGCGAGGAACGAATCGCGGAAGGGAGGGCCCCCGCGCCGCGGCCGGGGCCTGTCTCGTCGCCTCGCCGTTGAGGCCCTTGAGGCCCGCTTGCTGCTCTCGATCTCCAACCTGGCCTTCGCGGCACTGGCGCCGGTGGAGGGCCAGACCTACCTGGCCTTTGATGGTTCGCCCGGGTCGCTCCTCGCCACGTTTACCGACGCTGCCGGGCTCGGGCCGAACGACTTCGCGGCCACGCTCCAGTGGGGAGATGGCCGGTTCGATATCGACCTGGATCGGGGCGGTAACATCTTCATCATGGAGGACGCCGCCGTCCCCACCCAGTACGACGTTTATGACCTGGTCGGACATATTTATACAGAGGAAGGAACGCCGGGGAACATCTCCCTTTCCGTCGCCGAGACCACCACGACCTCAAAGAGTGCGGCGGCGGTCAGTCAGCCGATCACGGTTGCGGATGCGCCGATGGCGGCCGCCGGGGTGTCGACGCTCCATCCGATCGAAGGCGCCTCGTTCACGGGGACGCTGGCCACCTTTTCCGATACGGATCCGGGCGGTCGGCTCGGAGAATACTCGGCGACGATCGACTGGGGGGATGGCACGACCTCGAGCGGGGTCGTCACCCAGCCGGGGGGGCCGGGGCATTTGTTCGCGGTTTCGGGGGCACATGCCTACGCCGAATCCGGACCGATTCCGGGTGGCAAGAATCCCTCTTTTCCGGTGACGGTGACCATCGTCGATACCGATGGTCTGAGTCCGCCGGGTGGGACCCGTGCGACGTCGACCGTCCAGGATACGGCTGTACTGGGAGACGCGGGCCTCACGGCGATCCCGATGATTGTCCCGTTCACGGCGAGTGAGGGAGCGAACGCGGCGGGCGTGGTTGCCACCTTCAGCGATGCGAACCCGGGCAGCACGCCGGCCGACTTCTCCGGGACCATCCACTGGGGCGATGGCAGCACCTCGGCGTTTGACTCCTCGATGATCCGGCCGGTCTCGCAGTCGTCCACCTCGGCCATCTTCAATGTCTTTGGTGCCCATGTCTACGCCGCGGCCGGCGCCCTTCCGCTCTCGGTGACGATCAACGACGTGGAGGGCTCGTCGGTGGTCGCGAACAGCACGGCAACGGTGGCCGATGCTCCGCTCTCCGCGACCTCCTTCGCCTTCGGGGCGACGCAGAGTCTCGCGTTCACCGGGACAGTGGCGACCTTCTCGGATGCCAATCCGGCGGGGCAGGTCGGGAACTATTCGGGGACCATTGACTGGGGCGATGGGACAACCTCGGCGTTTACCTCGGCCGATCTCCACCTGGTCTCCCGGAGCCTGACACAGGCCCAGTTCGCGATCGCGGCGACGCACACCTACGCCCGAGACGGGATCTTCTCGTCCGCCAACGGGGATCCGGTGCGGGTCACGGTCAACGACGAGGGCGGGGCTTCCCTCTCGATCGCGGGGACGGCGACCGTTGCCGACGCCCCGATCACCCTCGCAACGGCGGCGGTATCCCCCGCCCCCGTTGAGGGCGCCTCGTTCACCGCGACCGTCGCGACGTTCACGACTCCCAATGCCCTGGCCGTGCCCGCCGGATTCGCCGCGATGATCAGTTGGGGCGACGGCACGCCGCCGACCGCCGGAGTCATCTTGCAGCCAGGCGGCGCCGGGACGCCGTTTCAGGTGGTCGGGACGCACATCGATGCCGAGGAAACGACGGCCGGTTCGCCGGAGAGCGTCGTGGTGACGGTGATCGATATCGGCGGCAGTCCGCAGGTTTCCCCGTCGACCGGAACGGTAGTCACGGCGATTGCCCCGGTTGACGCACCACTGAGCGGCTCGCTCGCGGCGATCTCGGCGAGTTCGGGTCTCCCTCTGAGCGGGATCGTCGCCACCTTTAACGATGCGAATCCCCTGGCTCCGCTCTCCGATTATCCGGCCGGCTCCGTGACCATCGACTGGGGAGACGGGACGACCTCCGCCGGGAGCGTGACCCAGCCGGGCGGAGTCGGGACGCCGTTCGATGTCTCCGGGGCACACACCTATGTGGCACCTGGGGTTTACGACGTTCGCGTGACGATCGAGGATGCAGGCGGGGCTCAGGTTGTTCTTGAGGGCCCGGCCCATGTCGCGGTCTCTCCTCTTCTGGCGACGCCGGTGGATGCGGCGGGGGTCGAGGGCAGCGCGCTCTCCTCGATTGTGGCGAGCTTCGTCAATGCCAACCCGTTCTTCTCTCCTGGCGATCCGGCCGGCTCGGCCTACTCGGCGACGATCGATTGGGGCGACGGAACCAC
>DAHZZC010000790.1 GCA_027435495.1 Planctomycetales bacterium | reverse complement strand
CCTTAGCCGACTCGTGGTCGCCCTTCATAAGCGACCACACAAATTTATTCTATCACAACCCCTCCCCGATGATAAGCCCCTGCTGGTAAGACTTTCCTGCGGGCGGCCGTCCGACCGCCTCGGATTGCTCTCCTGATTCTTCAAAGACGTGGCTCACAGACGGGGATTGACTTTCGCATTTCGAGGGCTCAATGATGACGGAGCCGATTGCCCCCGAAGGGCAATCGGCTTGGGCCAGGGTGGCCCCGTCGTGTGTACTGGCGCATGGGCGGGGTTTTTTGTTGCGCCCTGGATGCGACGGGCGACGCGGCGGGAATCGGCTGCGACCCGAACGGCAGGCCATGGGGTGCAGGCGGTATTCTCGTCGGGTTGTCGGGGACGCCGATCGTGAGACCCTGACGCCAGAGGACGCACCGGGAGGAAAGCATGGGATGGTCGTGGCGTCTCGGTCGAATGGCGGGAATTGATATCTACGTCCATCCGACATTCCTGATCCTGCTCGCCTGGGTTGGCCTGGCGCATTACATGGAGCACGGCGACCTGGCCGAGGCTGTTGGCGGCATGGCCTTCATCCTCGCGCTCTTTGGAATCATCATTCTGCATGAGCTTGGCCATGCAATGGCGGCCCGGCGGTACGGAATCCGGACACGAGACATCACGCTTTTACCCATTGGAGGTGTGGCCCGGCTGGAGCGGATGCCCGAGGTTCCCTCGCAGGAATTGCTGGTTGCTCTGGCGGGTCCGGCTGTCAACGTGGTGATTGCCGTCTCGATTTTCGTGGGGCTCCAGGTGATTGGTCTTAGCGTTCGGCCGGCTGACTCGGCTCTTCGAGCGGGGGGCGGCTTTCTTCAGCAGATGTTCTGGGTGAATGTCATGCTGGTGGTCTTCAACCTCGTCCCCGCGTTTCCGATGGATGGTGGCCGTGTGTTCCGGGCTCTACTCGCCATGCGGACCGACTACGTCCGGGCGACTCAGACGGCGGTCGCGGTCGGGCAGGGGATCGCGATTCTGTTCGGGCTGTTGGGGCTGATCTCCAACCCCTTCCTGATCTTCATCGCCCTGTTTGTCTGGCTCGCTGGAGCGCAGGAGGCTGGGCTGGTCACAGCACGGTCGGCCCTGGCAGGTATTCCCGTGAGCCGGGTCATGATCCATGAGTTCCACTCGCTGGCTCCTGATGAGCCTCTATCTCGGGCCGTGGCCGATGTCCTGGCGGGATTCCAGCAGGATTTCCCGGTGGTCGAGGACGGTCGCGTGGTGGGAATCCTGACGCGTAACGACCTCATCGCCGCGCTGGGGGAGCAACGACTGGAGTCGCCGGTCGGCGAGGTCATGCAACGGGAGTTCGTGATGGCGGCCCCGCGTGAGATGCTCCAGACCGTCTTCGAGCGGCTCCAGAACGGCCATTCCCGGACGATACCGGTACTCGCGGACGGTCGGATGGTCGGGTTGCTCACGGCGGACAACGTGGCCGAGATCCTCCTGATCCAGCAGGCCCTTCGGAATGCCCACCAGCCGGGCCTCTTCGGCGGTTTCCCCGGGCCGACCGAGGAGCAGAGCGATCCGGGCGCACGGCCTCGCGGCATCCCCGTTCCTTGATCGGAGATCGGCGAGCCCTTTCGCCAATTCCGGCCGCAAGAGAGTTAGGCGTGCACCAGGGACCTCGTCCGGATGGCCACCGTTGAAAAGCCGCATCCACGCTTCAAGAGGTCCGGAGTTGACTTTACCCTCTCGGTCCCATTATGGTGAGGTTCGATAACTCGCGATGGGTCATCGATTCCCGGCCAGGGTGGCCCCGACATGCGATTCCTCGCATGATCGGGGCTTTTTTATCGCGCCCGAAGGACGGGCAGGGGATGACTCAATTCGCTCCTGTCTGGCGACCAGGTCTCGCGGCCACGATCGCCAGACCGCGATCGGTCTCATGGAAACGGCGATTCTTCGGGTCAGGAGTCGCACCAATGACCACGCCGAATCACGCGAATACATCGGCGATCGAGAATCTGGATGGTCGGAACGGTCTGGGGGCCGGCCGCAGGGCCAGGGTCGCGATTGTCCTGGCGGATAATCGACCGATCGCACTGATCTTCCCGGCCAGCCGGCGTCTCGTCCTGGATCGGCTGAGGAAACTTCTCGGTGCTGATGATGTGCGGCTGGCCGAACCGGACGAGGTCGAGCAAATTCACGGCCGCGGGAGGATGGGGCCGATCCCGTCGCTCCCCGATCTGAGAGGTGTCTCCTCGCTGGTCGACGCCACGCTCATGAGTGCTCGGACGTTGCTGGTCCGATACCTCTGTCACGAGGCCGTGGTTCCGATGAACCTCGAGGATTGGCTGTCGTCGGCCGATTCGGGATGGGGATTCTTCACCGAGCCCGACGCGGGATCGTGTGATTTCGAACCCCGCCGCTCCGGCTGCCCGACATGACGGAGGACCAGCTACCTTCCCGGTCCGGTCACACCGTTATCGAATG
>DAHZZC010000789.1 GCA_027435495.1 Planctomycetales bacterium | reverse complement strand
CACCGAGAAGGCGGTCTTCATGATCGAGGGCTTTGGCGAGGAGCTCCCCGAGAATGAGATGGGCGACGCCATCATGGAGGCCCATCGACTCAACCAGGAAATCATCGCGCTCCAGAAAGAGCTGGCCGAGAAGGCGGGCCTGCCGCCGCTGGAGATCCCCGCCGCCACACCAGATCCGCTTCGCGAGACGATTTACGCTCGATACGGCGACCGGCTCCGCGAGGCCAAGCAGACCGTCCTGAAGGCCGAGCGCAACGCCGCCACAAAGCAGCTTCTGGATGTCGTCACCAGGGAACTCATCCCGGCGGCGGAGGGCGCCTCGGTTGAGGCCGCCTCAGCGGGCGGGGAGGGCGGTCAGACGGGCGATGCAGCGCCGAGTCCGGTCCCGGCCAGCACTCCTCTCACCCCGGCCCGCGTCAAGGCCGCCTTCACGGCAGTGGAGGAGCGGGTCGTCCGAGAGTTGATCCTCGACGGCAAGCGTCCCGACGGCCGCGGCCACAAGGACATCCGCTCGATCAAGTGCGAGGTCGGCCTGCTCCCCAGAGCCCATGGCTCCGCCCTATTTCAGCGCGGCGAGACCCAGGCGCTGGTGACCACTGTCCTGGGCACCACCGCTGACGAGCAGCGGGTCGACGGCATCATGGACGAGTACAGCAAGAAGTTCATGCTGGACTACAACATGCCGTCGTTCGCCGTCGGCGAGGTCCGGCCGATCCGTGGCCCCGGCCGCCGGGAAATCGGCCACGGCGCTCTGGCCGAGCGGTCGGTCGCCCCGATCTTGCCCCCCGCCTCGCGGTTCCCGTACACGATCCGCGTCGTCTCCGACATCCTCGAGTCCAACGGCTCGAGCTCGATGGCCTCGGTCTGCGGCGCGACGCTCAGCCTGATGGACGCTGGCGTCCCGATCAGCGACCCCGTCGGCGGGATCTCGATCGGCCTCGTCCAGGACGATGCGACCGGTCGATACCTTCTCCTCACCGACATCATCGGCGATGAAGACCACTACGGCGACATGGACTTCAAGGTCGCCGGCACCCAGCGCGGTGTCACGGGAATCCAGCTCGACCTGAAGAACCAGGGCATCACTGAGCCGATCATCCGCGAGACTCTCGAACAGGCCCATGAGGCCCGACTCGAGATTCTCCGGACGATGCTTCGCTCGATCAAGCGACCGCGCGATGAGATTTCGGCCAACGCTCCCCGGTTGATCCAGATCCAGATCAACCCCGAGAAGATCGGCCTGGTGATTGGACCCGGCGGGAAGACGATCCGGCGCCTCCAGGACGAGACTGGAGCCAAGATCGACATCGAGGACAGCGGTGTCGTCACTCTCTCCAGCAGCGATGCTTCAGGCGCCGAGGCGGCTCGCGACAAGATCCTCGCGATGACCGAGGGTGTCCAGATCGGTCGGATCTACGAGGGACGCGTCAGTTCGATCAAGGACTTCGGGGCCTTCGTCGAGATCCTTCCCGGCAAGGACGGGCTGGTCCACATCAGCGAGATGTCCGACGGCTATGTCTCCAGTGTGGCGGACGTCTGCCGGGTGGGCGACACGATGCTCGTGAAGGTGATCGCGGTCGACGACCAGGACCGCGTGAAGCTCTCGCGCAAGGCGGCTCTGGCCGAGCGTGGTGAGCCCGACGAACTGGCGGCGCGAACTCGACCAACGGGCGAGGAAGGTCGTCCGCCTTCGGGCGGCAGCGGCGCCGCTCCGCAACGTCGACCGGCTGGCGGCGGCGGTGGCTACGGCGACCGCGATCGCGGCGACCGAGGCGGCTCGCGCGGCCCCTCCCGGCCCTGATTCAAACCCTCCGCGGTCTGTTGTCCGCGTCCTGCTGTTTGACTGTGGGCCGCGGAGGCTTCTCGATTGCGGGACCATTGAAAGAGCGGGGCGGGATGCCATGACCACCACGGCGGAATCCCGGGAGCGGACTGCGGATCACGATCCTTCCGCCCCGGGTCCGATCGCCCGAAGCCAGTACACAGAGATCGCCCAACTGGCCGGGGGGCTCGCGCACGAGATCCGCAATCCGCTCTCGACCCTCCAGTTGAATCTGCAACTCCTCGCTGAGGACCTCCAGAACCCTGAGACCACCCGCGAACGCAGGGCCCTGGTCCGAGTCGAGCGGTTGCACCACGAAGTCCAGCGACTCCACGGCATCCTTGAGAACTTCCTTCGCTTCGCCCGAATCCAGGATCTGGACCTCCGCGCGGCCGACCTGAACGAGGTCGTCGAGGAGATCCGCGACTTCTACGAACCGCTCGCCTCGACCAAGTCGATCGTGATCCGGACACAGCTTGCTCCCGACCTGCCCATGGTCGAGCTTGAGCCCGACCTCTTCAAGCAAGCCCTGTTCAACCTGGTGCTCAACGCCGAGCACGCCATGCCCTCCGGCGGCGAACTGATTCTCACCACCCGGCGCGACGGCGACCATGTCGTCCTCGACGTCACCGATACGGGCATCGGGATGAACGACGAGGTCCGCTCGCGGATCTTTGAAGCCTTCTACTCCACCCGACCCGCCGGCAGCGGGCTCGGATTGCCGACCACCCGGAAGATCGTCGAAGGGCACTGCGGTACCATCCGCGTCCAGAGCGAGCCCGGCAAGGGCTCGCGGTTCTCGATTCGGCTTCCTGTTCGTTCTTAGGAATTGGTCATTGGTAATTGGTCGCCGGCTTCATTGGCATGCCTCGTCCCCGTCCCAAAGCGCCGCCTGACCGGGGCGACGGCGATGGCCAAAGTACCAAGAACCAATGACCAGGAACAAAGAATAAATAACAAAGAACCATGGAAAAAATCCGCGTTCTGGTGGTCGACGACGAGGAGTCGCATGCCGTCGCTGTGGCCGAGAGCCTGGGCCGCGTCGGGTACGACTGCGTCGTGGCGACCAGCGGTGCGGAGGCGCTTCGGCTCATCGAGGAACAGGTCTTCGACATCGTGATCACCGACCTGGTGATGCAGGGTGTTGGGGGAATGGAGGTGCTCGCCAAGGCCAAGCGCGAGCTACCTGACGCCGAGGTTGTGATCCTCACCGGTCACAGCACCATCAAGGGCGCTGTGACGGCGATGCAGGCGGGGGCATCGAATTATCTAATCAAGCCGCTCGATATCAACGAGCTGCGGACCGTTGCCGACAAGGCCTCACAATCTCAGCGTCTCCAGCGGTCGAACATCGAGTTGCAGCGACAGCTCAATGAGAAGTTCGGCTTTGAGGGCGTGGTTGGCAGTTCGCCAGCGATGCACTCGGTGGTCGCCCGGTTACGGCAGATCGCGCCGACTTCGGCCTCCGTCCTGATCACCGGCGAAAGCGGAACCGGTAAGGAACTCGTCGCCAAGGCGCTGCACATCAACAGCCCGAGGAAGAACAAGCCGTTCGTCCCACTCAACTGCGCCGAGCTGGGCGAGAATGTGCTCGAATCCGAGCTATTCGGCCACGTCCGGGGCGCATTCACCGGCGCCGATCGGGACCGGATCGGCCGGTTCCAGTATGCCAACGGCGGGACGCTTTTCCTCGACGAAATTGGCGACATGCCGATGGCGATCCAGGTGAAGTTGCTGCGGGTGCTGGAGACGGGGGAGATTGTCCGTGTAGGGACGAATGATCCGGTGAAGGTCAACGTCCGGTTGATC
Organism: Planctomycetales bacterium; assembly: GCA_027435495.1. Taxonomy (GTDB): domain Bacteria; phylum Planctomycetota; class Planctomycetia; order Isosphaerales; family Isosphaeraceae; genus JAKAUH01. The sequence goes on along the minus strand of DAHZZC010000789.1, from coordinate 667 downwards.
TCGGCGACGAACCGCGAGCTTGCCGACGCGATTGCCGAGGGAAAGTTCCGCCAGGATCTGTTCCATCGAATCAAGGTGGTCAGCGTGAAGCTGCCGCCGCTCCGCGAGCGTCGCGACGACATCCCGCTACTCATCGACTATTTCCTCAAGGAATTCGCCGGCCAGCACGGCAAGGAGATCCGCTCGATCACTCCGGCGGTGCGCAAGGTGCTGCTTGGCTACGCGTGGCCGGGGAACGTCCGCGAGCTTCGGAACGTGGTCGAGAGCATGGTTGTGATGGACGCCGATGGCGTTCTAGACGCCGACGATCTAACGGAGGACCTCCAGCAGGTGGCCTCCGGCGGAAAGACTGAAGGCCTGGCGGGCGTCGACTCGCTCGTCGGCAAGCGACTCGATCAGATCGAGCGCCACTACATCGCCGAGACACTGAAGCTTGCCGGTGGTAACCGCGAGGAGGCCGCACGTCTCCTCGACATCGGCGAGCGCACGCTGTACCGAAAGATCAAGGAGTACGGGATCGGTTGACCGGCTGGCACCGTACCGAAGTAGGTATTCTATTCGAGATTCGAGGATAATAGAATTGTTTATAAATTACAATTCCTCGGATGTTTCAATTATGAATCTCGAATTCAGGATCTTCAAGGCCCGCCGACAAGTCGACCAACCC
>DAHZZC010000788.1 GCA_027435495.1 Planctomycetales bacterium | reverse complement strand
TACCCGGACATCGAGTTCGAGGATCGGATCGTTGACAACATGTGCATGCAGCTCGTGCAGAAGCCCGAGCAGTACGACGTTCTGGTCCTGCCGAACCTTTACGGCGACATCCTCTCCGACCTCGCCGCCGGCCTGGTCGGCGGGCTCGGCGTCGCGCCGGGGGCGAACATCGGCGAGGCAGGCGCCGTCTTCGAGGCAACGCACGGCTCGGCGCCGAAGTACAAGGGTCAGTACAAGATGAACCCGACGGCCCTCATCCTTTCAGGCGTCCTGATGCTCGACCACCTCGGCGAGAGCCAGGCAGCGCGTCGGCTGGAGAACGCCGTTGCAAAGGTGATCGAGGTGGGCAAGGATGTGACCTACGACATGAAGCCGCACCGCGAGGACCCGTCGGCTGTCGGGACGATCGACATGGCGAAGGCGATCATCCGCGCGATGGAAGCCGGGGCTTGAGCCGGTCCGGTCACGATGCCTACCTCGGTTTGATCCGGGGCGAGCGCCGCGGGGTTGTTCCGGCGCTCGTCCGGTCCGCGCTTTCCGTCGCGTCAGCCGGCTACCGAGTGGCCGTCGGCGTTCGCAACCTCGGATATGACCGGGGCTGGCTAGCCGTCCATCGTGCGGAGGTCCCGGTTGTCTCGGTCGGGAACCTCACGGTCGGCGGGACGGGTAAAACGCCGATGGTCGAGTGGATTGCGCGCTGGTATCGCGGTCGAGGGCGTCGGGTCGCAATCCTGAGTCGGGGCTACGGCCAGACCGCGGGCCTCAACGACGAGGGTCGCGTGCTGGAGGAGAATCTGCCCGATGTCCCGCACCTCCAGAACCGCGACCGTTTCGCGATGGCCCGGATCGCCGTTGAGGAGTTGGAATCCGAGGTGCTTGTCCTCGACGATGCTTTCCAGCATCGCCGGCTGGCTCGCGACCTCGATATTGTCCTGATCGACGCTCTGGAGCCGTTCGGAACGGGACGGCTCCTCCCGCGCGGGCTGCTGCGAGAGCCCGTCGGATCGCTCCGGAGGGCCAACCTCGTGGTCCTCTCGCGGGCCGACCTCATCTCGCCGGCCGATCGTCGGGCGATCCGGGCCGAGGCCGAGCGCCGAGCTGGTCCGCTCCGGTGGGTCATGGCCCGCCATGCGCCCCGATCGCTCGTCGATTCGGAGGGCGTCGAGTATCCGCTCGCTGAAATCGCCGGGGCGCGCATCTCGGCGTTCTGCGGAATCGGCAACCCGGAGGGCTTTCGGCGGACCTTGCTCCCGATCACCGGCGAGCTGGTCGATCTTCGGACATTCCCCGACCATCACCCCTACGACGCCGCCGACGTCCGATCGCTGGGCGATTGGGCCGCCAGGACTCGGGCACAAGTCGTCTTGACCACGCAGAAGGATCTGGTAAAGCTGCGATGCGACGAGATCGGTCCGTTGCCCCTCCGAGCCCTGACGATCGGCCTGGATCTGATCGAAGGCGTCGAAGTCATGGAAAAGGCCCTGGCCCGACTGGTGGCGACGCTCTCACCGTCCGCTGGCTGAACCAAACCGACGAGGACACGCCGTGAGCGCGAATGGATTCGCTGCCAGGCCCCGCAATGCCAGCTCCCCTGCCCCACGGAGCGTCCTTCCGACGCCTGGCGGGATATCATGAAGATCGCCGTGTTTTGCCCGAGCTTCATCGGCGATACCGTGATGGCGACGCCGACCTTCCGCGCCCTTCGTCGCGGGTTTCCCGATGCGGCGATGACCGCCGTGGCTCGGCTCGGCGCCTCGGCGACGCTCGACGGGACCGAGTGGTTCGCAGATCGGATCATCTATCAACACCGATCGAAGCAACGGGAGCATCGGACGCTCGCCGTGCTGCGCCGGCTGCGTCGGGAGCGATTCGACCTGGCCGTGATCCTGCCCAACTCATACCGGTCGGGCCTGCTCGCGTTCTTCGCGGGGATTCCCCGCCGCGTCGGATACGAGCGGCATGGTCGGGGCGCCTTGCTGACCGACGTCCTGCATCACCCCGAGGACGGCGAGGGACGTCGGCTGCCAACTCCGATCGTCGATGCCTACCTGAAGCTGGCACGGCACCTGGGCTGCCCGGTCGATTCGAACCGGCTCGAACTGGCGACGACCGAGGCCGACGAAGCCGCGGCCGATCGCGCCTGGTCCCGACTCGGTCTCGATGGCGGCAGCCCGGTCGTCTGCCTGAATACCGGAGGCGCTTTCGGTCCGGCCAAGAACTGGCCGATCCGGCATTTCGTCGACCTCGCCCGCCAACTGGTGCAACAGTCGGGGACGCGCGCTCTCGTGCTTTGCGGGCCGAGCGAGCGCGATTCCGCCCGGCAGATCGCGGCCGATGCGGCTCATGAGCGGGTCGTCAGCCTGGCCGATGAAGAACTCGGGATCGGATTGTCCAAGGCCTGCGTCCGTCGGGCGTCGCTGCTCATCACCACCGACTCGGGCCCTCGCCACTTCGCCGCCGCGTTCGGAACGCCGGTCGTTACCCTCTTCGGCCCAACGCACATCGCCTGGACCCAGACCCATCATCCGCTCGCCTGGCACGTCCGGCATCCTGTCCCCTGCGGCCCCTGTCAGCGCCCGAGCTGTCCGGAGGGACATCACAAGTGCATGAAGGATTTGAAGGTCGACGATGTCTATCGGATCGCGGAACGGATCATCGGAGGACGTTGACGGGCGGAAGGAGCCGGCGAAAATGGCATCCTGGCTGGTGACGGGCGGGAACGGATTTCTCGGGAGACACGTCCTTGCCCTGCTCGGAAGCACTCCCGGCGCCGATCTTTTCGCGATCGGACGACGTCGCCCGGCGGGAATCCCGACGAGCCGCTTCATTGAGGCGGACCTCTTGGATTCCGAGGCGATTCGTTCGGGCCTGAGTGGTCTCGCGGCCGACTTCGTGATTCACACCGCCGGTAAGACGCCGCCCGCCTCCGATGAAGAACTATTCCGCGGGAACTTCGAGGCGACGAACCACCTGCTGGCCGCCCTGCGCGCGATCGAGCGGCCCATGCGAGTTGTGCTCTCGGGCTCGGCGGCCGAACTCGGCCCAGTCGACGAATCCAGCCTCCCGGTGGATGAAAATTATCCACCCGAACCCGTACACGCCTATGGCCGTTCCAAGTGGATGGCGACCCGAATCGGACTCGCCGAAGGACCTCCGCTTCAGGTGATCGCAACCCAGATCTTCAACCCGATCGGGCCGGGAACACCGCCGAACCAGGCCCTCGGGGCCTTCGCTGCCAGGCTCGCCGCGGACGGCCCCGATCCGATCGACCTTCCCGTCGGTGACCTGTACCCTCGTCGGGATTTCGTCGACGTCCGCGACGTCGCAGAGGCGCTGATCACCCTCGCCCGAACCGGACGATCCGGCCAGCTCTATCACGTCGGCTCTGGCCGATCCCGGAGTGTTGCCGAAGGGCTCGACCTCCTGATCGCGATGAGCGGACGGTCGGTCATCGTCCGCGAGGATCCGGCCCTGGTTCGCCGGGAAGGGCCGGCCGATTCTCGGGCCAACATCCGCAAAATCGTTCACGAGACCGGGTGGAAGCCGCGGATCGGATTCGAGGAAAGCCTGCGCGACCTCTGGAACGAGGTGAAGACTGGCCCGTCTTGTCATCGCCTGGCCGACTCGCCACTTGATCGCTTGCCATTGACCGCCTGAGTCGAGCCCTTATATTACCGGAACGCTGTATCCCGACCCGTGGCCCGGGATCATGGAGGATCGCGATGGCCGATCGAAGGAGTCTGCTGGCGATCGTCCTGATGGCGGCGACACTGCACGCGATCGGGATCGCGCGGACCCTCGTCCCGGCCCAGGACGGCCTGAAGCTCATCCGGTTCGCCCGCCAGTTCCAGAACGACCCCTGGGCCGACGTGATCCGGGGCGCCGACATCCATCCGCTCTACCCGGCCCTGATCGCGATCGCCGAGCCAGTCGTCGCGCGTACCGTCGGCGAGGGGCCCGATGCCTGGCGGCTCACGGCGCAACTCGTCGCGACAATGGCCTCGCTCACGCTTCTGATCCCCGTCTACTTCCTCACCGAGGGCCTTTTCGACCGCCGGATCGCCTTCCTGGCCGCCGGTGTGCTCGCGCTCTTGCCCAGAGTCGCGGAGGTCGGGCACGAGACCCTTGCCGACAGCATGGGCCTCTGCGCCACGTTCACCTCGCTCTGGCTGGCAGCGCAGGCGCTCAACCGCGGCGACCGGCGGATCGCTGCGGGCTCGGGCTTTTTCGCGGCGATCGGATATCTAACGAGGCCCGAGGTCATTCTCGTACCAGTCTCGATCGGGTTGACCTGGGCCATCGATCGCCTCCATCCGGCCGGGAAGCGACGACCCCGGGCGATCGGAGCACTCGCGGTGATGATGGTTCTGCCGGCGATCGCGGTCGCCGGATACGCGGGGATCAAGGGACAAGTCTCTGAGAAACTCTCGATTCGAGCCGCGGCCGGACTCGGTCCGCCATTCCTTCTGAAGCGGTCTGTCCCGCAGCCATTACCGCCTGGACTCGACGACCCAACGCTCGACTTCTCGGCCAAGGAAGAGTCCGACCACGTCGCGATCCGGGGCACGGGCCAGGCTGCCCGGAGAATCTTCGGGCGGTGGTGGGAAGGACTTGTCTGGTACTTCGCCGTGATGACCGCCTGGGGCCTTGCCCGCCGTCGAGAAACCCGCGCCATGCTCGCGGAGGACGTAAAAGCGCCGGCGCCGGGGATCGAGGGACTCCTGCTGGGGACGTTCGCCCTGATTGACGCGGCTGCACTCCTGCGGCACAGTGCGTCACTCGGCTACCTCTCGGGGCGGCACGTGCTTCCGCTGGTCGTGGCCTCAATCCCCTGGGCGGCCGGTGGAGCGTATATCTGCTGGCGGCGGATCGGCGAGCGGATGCATCTGAGCCCCCGGGCGATGAACCTCGGCCGCGCGGTTCCGATCGCGATGGCGCTGGTGCTCTGCATCGGGGCGCAGTTGAACCCGACGCATAGCCGTCACCTCAGCCGATGGGGGCACTGGTCGGCGGGGCAATGGCTCTCGTCGCATGCAGCGCCCGGGGAAGAGGTGCTCGATACCCGAGGATGGGCCCGGTTTATCTCGGGACTGCCCGGATACGACTACTGGCACATCCGCCAGGCTCTGACCGACGCGCACCTCAGCTACATCCTCGTCGAGCTAGACGAGTTGGAGGCGAAAAGCGCGAGAGCCCGAACGCTCCGATCGCTGCTCGCCTTCGCT
>DAHZZC010000787.1 GCA_027435495.1 Planctomycetales bacterium | reverse complement strand
AGCCCCTACAAAAGCACAGGCATGCCGATGGCGACACCCCAACGCCCCGGCTCTGAGGTGCCCGGCTTGGCCCTCATAGGTCCGGACGATTGTACTTGTGGGTGATCGGAACGTCGGCGCGTGCCGCGGCGCTGTTTGCGTGGTGAGGCGCGACTACCGAGGGCGTCGACCCACCGGCGATCGGCCCGGCAAGCCGAGCGGGACTGGCCCGTTCGCCCCACCCGTCGGCCGCCCCTGGATGTGGCCGGACGACTTTCCTGGCCCCTGAACTGCGAGCACTGATGGCGTCATCATCCTCCCTCCGGACCCCGCGGGCCTACCAACGCGGGGCCTGGTCGCGCCTCTTCGAAGGGCTCCGATACGGTGGAGGGATCGGCCAGTGGGCCTGGCTGGTCCATCGAGTGACGGGACTCGGCATCCTTGCCTTCCTGATCATCCACATCATCGATACCTTCCTGGTCGTTGCCTACCCGGCCGAGTACGACTTCACCGTGGATATCTACGGCGGAGTCTTCGCCGGGACGTACTACTGGCTGCTCCGCTGGGCGTTCCGCTTCGCCGAGTTGGGGTTGATCGCCTGTGTCCTGTTTCACTCGGTCAACGGCGTCCGGGTCGTTCTGTTCGACTTCTGGCCGGCCTCCTCCGATCATCAGAAGCGGCTCTTCCAGGTGGCGATGGCGGTTTTCGTCCTGATCATGATCCCGGTGACATGGGTGGTCCTCTCGGCGCTGGCCGGCCCGCCCGGACACGCGATGCCGTAGCGTCGGGGCGGGTCGGAGATCGGGGTGAGTCGTTCGGATCGGAGGTCGAGGAGACGACATGTCGAGACATCTCAAGCCGGCCGGCGGATTCGAACTCGCGGCCTGGTATTTCATGCGGGTCTCAGGGTTGGTGCTGGTGCTTCTGGCCCTGGGGCACCTCTTCATCACGCACATCCTCCACAACGTGGAGACGGTGAACTACGAGTTCGTCGCGAATCGGTGGGCCGACCCGAAGACGGGGGTTCTCTGGCGGCTCTGGGACCTGACCATGATTAACCTGGCGGTCCTTCACGGTTTCAACGGACTCCGGCAGATCCTGGACGAGTACGTGATCCGCCGCAACCGCCGCGTACTGGTCCACACCCTGCTCTGGTGCTCGGTTATTGTCCTGACCACGATCGGCAGTTATGCAATTCTGATGTTTGAGAAGGACCAGAATTATCTGGACCAGAAGCGAGCCGCGCAGGGCGGGATCGTGGCCTCGCGGTCGTCCAAGACCGTGACAGATCCAGCCGGCCTGGTGTCGACCTCGAGCCCGACGCCTTGACGCCTTGCGGTCGCCGCGGCGTCGACCGAGCCCGAGCCTTCCTCGATGGGGAAACCTGGACGTCATGAATCATTATCATCGCTTCGATTGCATCATCGTCGGCGCGGGAGGTTCGGGGCTCATGGCGGCCCTGGAGTCGAGCCGTCGGGTCGGGACTGCGGTCGTGAGCAAGCTCTACCCGCCACGGTCGCACACCGGCGCTGCGCAGGGCGGGATCGCCGCGGCTCTCGCGAATCTCGAGGACGACTCGTGGGAGAACCACGCCTACGACACCATCAAGGGCGGTGACTTCCTGGTCGATCAGACAGCAGCCGAGATCCTCTGTCGCGAGGCCGTCGAGGGCATCTACGAACTCGAGCACATGGGCTTGCCGTTCGACCGAACAGCGGCGGGGCGGATCTCGCAGCGCCGGTTCGGCGGCCACACCCGGCCCAATCCGAAGTATGACCCGAACGCCGCCCCCGGCACCGACGCCGCCAAGCCGAGGATTCCCGTGATGCGGTCGTGTCACTCGGCCGACCGGACCGGGCACATGATCCTCCAGACGCTCTATCAGCAGTGCATCAAGCAGGGGGTGACGTTCTTCGACGAGTTCCACATGGTCGACCTGATCCTCGAGGACGGCGAGTGCCGGGGGATCGTCGCCATCGAGATTGCGACCGGCCAGCTCCACGTCTTTCACGCCAAGAGCGTTCTGCTGGCGACCGGCGGCTTCGGCCGGATCTTCAAGGTCTCGTCGAACGCCTACGCGCTGACCGGCGACGGTCCCGCGATTGCCTATCGCCACGGCCTTCCGCTTGAGGATATGGAGTTCTACCAGTTCCATCCAACCGGCATCTACAAGCTCGGCATCCTTCTGAGCGAGGCGTGCCGCGGCGATGGCGGGATCATGTTCAACAAGGACGGCGAGCGGTTCATGGAGCGGTATGCCCCGAACCTCAAGGACCTCGCCAGTCGAGACGTTTGCTCGCGGTCGATTTATCAGGAAGTCCGGGCCGGCCGCGGGATCAACGGCAAGGATTACGTCTACCTCGATATTCGCGCCGAGACGATGAACAAGTACAAGTCGAGCCCGCTTCACCCCGGTCAGGACGTGGATAGTGCCTGGGTCGAGAAGCGCCTGCCCGACATCATTGAGTTCGCCCGGACGTATCTCGGGGTCGACCCGATCCGCGAGCCGATGCCGATCCAGCCGACGGCCCATTACGCGATGGGCGGTCTGCCGACCGACGTCGAGGGACGGGTTCTCCGCGACGTCTCGGGGACGCCGGTTCCCGGTCTTTACTCGGCTGGCGAGAGTGCCTGCGTGAGCGTTCATGGGGCCAATCGCCTCGGCACCAACAGCCTGGTGGACCTGGTCGTCTACGGTCGTCGGACGGGCCGGGCGATGGCCGAGTACGCCGCGGCCCGATCGTTCGCCCCTCTCCCCTCTCATCCGGAGTCGAAGGCCAGGGAACAGATTGACGCCCTGCTCTCCCGTCCGAGAACCGAGCCCTGGGCGAAGATCCGAGACGAGATGCAGGTTACGATGATGGAGAACTGCGGCGTCTTCCGGACCGAGGAGACTCTCACAAAGGCCCGCGACGAGATCGCCGCTCTGAAGACCCGCTATCGTAACCTTGGCGTCCAGGACAAGGGCTCGGTCTTCAACACGAACCTGCTCGAGGTCCTCGAACTGGGGAACCTGCTCGAAACGGCCGAGGCGACCGTGGCCGCCGCGCTCGCCCGCCGGGAGAGCCGGGGCGCCCACTCCCGAGAGGATTTCCCCGACCGCAACGACCACGACTTCTTCAAGCACTCACTGGTCTACTCTCACGACGACAACCAGACCAGCGTTGTCTACAAGGATGTCGACGTGATCTACGTCGAGAAACACGGCGAACGCGTGCCCAAGTACCCGCTGGAGGTCCGCAAGTACTGATTCAGGCCGGACCCCGAGCGGCACTCATCGACCCATCGCGGAATCAATCGGAATCACCGAACATGGATATCTCGAAGATCGATCACACCGCGCGGGAGCTGACCGTCCGCATCCGGCGCTACGACCCCGAGCGGGACGAGGAGCCGCGATGGCAGGAGTACAAGATTTCGGCCGACCCGATGGACCGGGTTCTCGACGTCCTCCTGGCGATCAAGTGGAACCAGGATGAGACGCTTGGCCTGCGCCGGTCGTGTGCGCACGGTGTCTGCGGGTCGGACGCGATGCGAATCAACAACATGAATCGCCTCGCCTGCAAGACACTGGTTCGGAGCCTCCCCGGTGACACGATGACGGTCGAGCCGATCCTCGGCCTGCCGGTGATCAAGGACCTGATCGTCGACATGAAGCCGTTCTTCGACCATTACAAGTCGGTGATGCCGTACCTGGTCAACGACGACCCGCCGCCGACCACCGAGCGGCTCCAGTCGCCCGAGGAGCGGGCCCGGTTCGACGACACGACGAAGTGCATCCTCTGCGCTTGTTGCACCACCGCGTGCCCGCCGTTCTGGGGGAACCAGCGTTACGTTGGCCCGGCGTCGATCGTCAACGCCCACCGATTCATCTTCGACTCGCGCGATCAGGCCGCCGCCGAGCGGCTTGACATCCTCAACGATGCCGAGGGTGTCTGGCGATGTCGGACGGT
>DAHZZC010000786.1 GCA_027435495.1 Planctomycetales bacterium | reverse complement strand
CTCGCCGAGAAGAAGGCGGAGGCCGACGGGATCAAGGCGGTCGCCGACGCGAAGGCCTACGAGATCGAAAAGGCGAAGGAGGACCTATCGACGTACCTCCGGCTGAAGCAACTGGAGCTGGACGCGAAGCGAACCGAGAAGTGGGACGGCAAGTTCCCGGTGTACTACATGGGGACAGCCGGCAGCTCGCCCGAGATGCTGCTCCAGATGCCCGCGCCGGCGGTCGAGCCAGCCGCCTCGGGCGTGAAGTGAGGCCCTCTCCTCGCCTCGAAGGGATGATCCATCCACAAAAAACCCCGGCGTGAGGGCCGGGGTTATTTCGATTCCGATCGATCAAGGCAGAAGGCGATCAGCTTCGCTTGCGGCTCTGGTCGCACTTCTCGCCTTCGGTCGCGTCCTTCTTCTGGTTGATCACCGGGCAGAGGGGCGACTGCTCGGCGTTGAGCGGCGTGTATTCCTTCCACTGTTCGGGGAGGTTATCTTCGTGGAAGATCGCTTCGACCGGACATTCCGGGACGCAGGCCTCGCAGTCGATGCATTCGTCGGGGTGGATGTAGAGCATCTGCGACCCCTCGTAGAAGCAGTCGACGGGGCAGACGACCACGCAGTCGGTATATTTGCAGTCGAAGCAAGGCTCGGCGACAACGTGAGCCATTCGCGACTCCTTTAGCTCGCAAACCAGTCCAGACGGAAGACTCGACCAAAGTCGCATCTTAGAGACCGGACGAGTAGCGGTCAAGGGCCGCTCGACGATCGCCGGGCGGCCCCAAGACTCATCAACCCTTGCCCTTCCGACGAACGCTCTTGATGACGACCGGCTCGACCGGCACATCCCCCATGACCGAACCTTCGGGGCTTCGGCGGCGGGCCGTTGGGACGTTGACGATCCGGTCGACCACGTCCATTCCGCTGATCACCCGGCCGAAGACGGCGTAGCCATCGCCCTGGTCGAGGGGGGCATTGTCCACAACGTTGATGAAAAACTGGCTGGTCGCCGAGTTCGGGTTGGAGGTTCGGGCCATCGAGAGGGTCCCCCTCTGGTTGGTCAGGCCGTTGGCGTGCTCGTTGGCGATTGGGGCGCGGAGCCCCTCGCGCTTCTGTTGCAACTGCGGGTCAAACCCACCGCCCTGAACCATGAACCCGGGAATCACCCGGTGGAAGGTCAGGCCGTCGAAGAACTTATCGTCCACGTACTGCAAGAAGTTCGCGGTGGTGATGGGGGCGTTCTTGGCGTCGAGCTCGATGGTGATCGTCCCCATCGAGGTCTCCATCACGACCACCGGCTTTTGGTCGTCCTGGGCCGGCGCGGTGCGGGTGCCGAAAGTCAGGGCTGCGAAAAAGGCCAGGAGCCCCATCGCGAGCGTCGTTTGTCTCGAAGTCATGATGCGAGGTCGCCTCCATTATTGTGTGCAGGATCGGGATCACGCCGAGGGGTCGATCAATTCGGCCGAATTTAACAAATCCCCGGCGCGGCTGTCGATGCGTGGCGGGCGCGGGTCCTCAGTTGGCCCGCATTGGTCCGGGGCCGGCGATCAGGACCTCGGCCTCGCGGGCCATGATGGGGCTGAGCCGGGAGCGGCCGTCGAGGGCCTTTCGGAGGTAGGTCCGAGCCCGGGCGGCTCGCGCGGGGTCGGTGGCCAGGAGCTTGCCGTAGTGGAAGTTCAGCGCTGGGTTCGCGTCGTCTTTCTTGAGACCCTCCAGGTAGGTCGCCTCGGCGTCGCGTGTCTGGCCGACCGACTCCTGGATCGAGCCCAGGGTGTCGAGGAACTCGCAGGGCAGCGCCATCGGGGCGAACCGTTCGCGAAGTCCCTTCGCCAGGTTGAGAGCCTCGCGGCTCCGGTGCAGGTAGCTATGGAGGATCCAGGCCTTGTTGTTGACCGCCTCGATCGAGTCGGGGACCGACTTGAGGACGCGGTCGTACTCGCCGATGGCCTCGTCGAAGACGGGCTTCGAGGCGTCGCCGCTGTCGTTCGACTCGGCGATCGTCAGCAGGAGTTCGCCCAGGGCGAGGTGGGCGGGCGGAGTGTCGAGTTTCTGGGCGGCCGTCCGGGCCAAGGGGAGGGCCCTCGCATACTGCCGGGCCCGCTGGAAGCCCGAGGCGATCGCGAGGGTGAGGGTTCCTTTTGTGTCGCGGGAAGCGACCTCGGTGGCGAAACGGTCGGCCTCGGCGAGGTCAGCCGCGGTTGGCTCGACGCCAGGTCGTGGCGACGAGGCGAAAAGCTGGACAAGCTGACCGACCGCGGAGGCGTCGTCGGGACGGGCCTTCTGTTCGTCCTTCAGGACCGCGATGGCCTGATCACGCTGGCCGGCGGCCAGGTGGATGTCGACCATCGCCTGGTAGATGTCGCCGCGGCCGGGGTTGTCCTTGAGGAGGGTCGTCAGGCGGGCGATCGCGTCGCGGCGGCGGGCCGCCTGCTCGGAGGGCGAGCCGCTCGTGGCGGCCAGGCCGCGGGCGAGCAGAACGGCCGCATCGATCCGGTTCCGATCGACGGCGAGGACGGCGCTGGCCTGGCGGACGGCCTCCTCGGCGTCGCCAAGCTCGAGGCGAAGCCGACCGAGATCCAGCCGGTGGTCGAGCTGGAGCGCACCACGCTCGCGGTCGATGGCCTCGCCATAGGCGCGGGCAACCTCATCGCGGCGGCCGAGCTGAGAATAGAGCCGGACGCGGAGCAGGGGCCCGACCGGCGAGTCCTTGGCGATCCGGTCGATGTCGCGGGTCAGGGCGATCGCCTGGGTGTAGTCGCCCCGACGGGCCGCCATGTCGCACTCGGCCTGGAGAAACGACGGGTCGGTCGGGTACTTCGAGCGGAACTCGCGGATCATCGCCGAGGCACGCTCCTCCAGCTTGCGAGCCGCCTCACCCCGTCCGCGAGCCGCGGCCTCGCCGGCTCGCAGCGAGACGATTTGAACCATCGCCGCGGCGAGGTTCGACTCGTCGGGAAACTCCCTGTGCAGCTCGACGAGGATCGGTTCGGCGCGATCGAACTGGCCGCGCTCGCGGAGCCGCTCGACCAGCATCCGGCGGAGCGGGCCCTTGGGGTCCTCATTCGCGCGGGCTTCGAGGAAGGCGAGGGCCTCGTCGCCTCGGCCGGCATCGTTCAGGGCCAGGTAGCGGGCCTGGATCAACTGAGGCGACCCGGGATGCGCCTCCAGGCCCTCGTCCAACACCTTCAGCGCCTGGGTGAGCGCCTCGGCCGAGGTGCCGGACTTGCTCTCGGCGACCGCCAGCATAAGGTAGAAGACGGTCGGAGCGGCGGCCTGCTTCTCCCGGGCGTCGCCCCTGGCCTCGGCGATGGTGCGGTCGATGGCGCCTCGGAGGACGCTGGCGGCCTCCTTCGCTCGGTTCTCCTCGATCAGGATGTACGACCGGGTGACGACCGCCGACGGATTGGTCGGCTCGACCTTCAGGACGAAATCGATCTGAGCCTGGGCCGCGGCGTTCTCGCCCTGCGCCCGGTAGTAATTCGCGCCCCGAACCCGCTCGTCGGAGGTCGGCGGAGCCTTGGTGTCGTTGAGGATCGAGGCGATCTCACTTCGGGCCTGGGGCCAGAGACCCTTGTTGATATAAGCGCTGATGAGCTTCCATCGATCGACCCGCGAGAGGGCGCCGTTGGCGTGGCTCTTCCGCAGTTCTTCGAAGCGGCGGATCGCGTCGTCGTAGTCGCGCGTCTGGAGCGAAAGTGTGGCGAGCGCCGAACGGGCGGCCGATTCGAGGCTGGTTCCGGCGGCGACCTCCTTGACGGGCCGCTCTCGGACGATCGCCTCCAGCGCCCGGGCGGCCTGGGAGACGGAGCCGGTCCGGCCTTCGAGCTCGGCCTTGCGCCAGAGGACGACCTTGTTGCCCGGATCCTTCTTGAGAGCGGCGTCGAAGAGGGCGATGGCCTTGTCGGGCCGCCCGCGCTGGATCTCGATCTGGGCGTCGAGGATGTCGGCGGCGGACGAGTCTTTCCAGCGTTTACGAATGCGGGCGGAGACGGCCGAGGCGGCATCGAGGCGGTTGAGGTCGATCTCCAGCATCGCGAGCTGGACGAGAGGCGCCGATGACTCGGATGGCTCGGCGAGCGACTCCAGAAGCTTGCGGGCGCGGTCGGAGGCCTTGAGGTAAGTGGCGAGGATCTCGGCCCTCATGATCGCGAGGGTCTGGTTCAGGGGCTCGGCGGCAAGGAACTTTTCCAGCAGGGCATCGGCGTCGGCCGGCTTGCCGTCCTTCACGAAGAGCGAGGCCTCGATCCCGACGAGATCCGCGCTGTGGGGATACTGCTTGCGGGCCTTCTGGAGCAGGTCGCGGGCCGCGGCGCGATCGCCCTTCTCTTCGAGGGTCAGAATGGTGAGCTGGTCGGCGGTCGCGCCTCCTTCGCCGCGGGCGCGGATTGCCTGGAGCCGCTTGAGGGCGTCATCGTAGTGGCCAAGCTGAACGTCGAGCTGGGCGAGCCGCATCTCGGCGGTTGGGCTGATGGCCTGGCCGCCGGCGCGAGCCCGGGCGAATTCATCAGCGGCGCGCTTGAGATCCTCGGGACTGCGCCTCGCCTGGTAGAGCTCGCCGCGGAGCAGGTGCAGGGTCCCGGCCAGTTCGGCGGGCAACCTTCCCTGTTCGACCTCCTTGAGCATCGCGAGGACGATCGGCTCGGCCTCCTCGGGATATCCGGCTTGAAGGATTGTCCATGCGGCCCAGAGCTGGTACTGGGCGTCGAGTCCGCCGAGGCGGAGGGCGGTCTGGAGATACTGGCGGCCGAGGTTGGGCTCCTGCGAGAGGACCAATGCGACGCCGTATTTGGCCTGGGCCTCGGCGACGTCGGGCAGGCCGGCTGCAGCCAGCCGCAGGTGATTCAACGCTGAGGCGCGGAGCTTCGCGACAGCCGGGGCCTCGGTGTCTCCCTTTGCGGCCGGCTGGCCTTCGGCGGCCGGCTTCGCTTCCGCGGCCGGCTTCACTTCGGCGGCCTCGCGAGCGGCGATCCCGGACCGATCCAGGTCGATCGAGCCGGCGACCATGTGGCCGATCGCCTGATAGCGCGCCTCAGGGGCGTCGAGCAGGGCCTGGACGTGTGGCGCCGCCTTGTCGAAGCGGCCGGCGTCGTTCCCCGAGAGGATCATGTCGAGGGCGATCTTGTGGAGGCCCATCACCGGGAGAAGCGCTGGCCGTTTGGTCGTCTGGGCTGCCTTCAGCCCCCGAGCGACGACCTCCATGCACGGCTCGACCTTTCGGCGGAGAGCCAGGTGGGCGGCGTACGAATAATAGAGCTGCACATCGGGCCGATGCCCCTCGGCAAGCACCTGCCGGAAGACACTCTCGACATCCACCTCGATCGCGTCGACCACCGCGTCGACGGCCTTCTTCTGATCGGCGGGAAGCTTCGAGGCGCGGAGGGCGAGCGACCACTGGGTCTGTTCGAGCAGGGCACGAAGGCGATCGACGCGTTCCTTGGGCAGGTCCTCGGGGCTCCCCATCGCCGCGATCTGGGTGCGAAGCCGAGCGGCGAGGCCAGGAAGGGCCTTCGCGTCGTCCGTCGTCCGGAGGGCCAGGGCCGTGGTCCGGAGAGCGGCGAGGCGATCCACCGAATCCTTGAGGGCATCGGCCGGGATGGCGGCCGACTCGGCGATCGTGGCGGCTCGGAGGGCGGCGTTACCGACCAGGTCGGCCAGCCGGACCCGAATCCAGAGCCGGCGGATGGCTGGCGCCTTGCCCTTCTCCAGCGATTCGAGGTGTTTCTGAACCTCGGGGATATTCGGCGTCTTCTCCTCAACGGCCTCCGAGCCGAGGGCGTAATGGGCGTCGAGGTCCTCGGGGGCCCGGCTCAGCAGCTCGTTCGCCCAGTACTTCGAATCATTGGCGAGGTCCTGGTGCATCGCGTCGAGGAGCAGCTCGCGACGGGGACCCCTGGCCGCCTGGTCGTACTTGGCGGCCTGTCGCATGTGAGAGTACCACTCGGCGTGCCGATCGGCCCGCTTCTCCGGCTCCGATTTCGGCTCCCAGGCCGCGTAAAGCACCGCGAATTCCTCGTGGATCGCCGGGTTGCGGGGCTCGATCTGGAGCGCCTTCTTGTAGTAGATTTCGGCGTTGGCGAACTGCCCGGCATCGCGGGCCGCGCGAGCCAACTTGACGATCCCCTGGGCCGACTTCGGCATCATCGCCACCGTGATCGCGACGACCCCGATCAGGGCCACGACCAGGAACAGGCCCGAGAGGATCATCAGGGGCTTCCAGCGTACGGTCATCGGGCGTCACTCCTTTAGCTCGAGGGGCCGTGGCGCGGCGACGGGTCTCGGCCGACGATCGACCGTGTCGACGACCTTCCCGGTCGCGACACGGACCGTCTTCCGCGCGCTTTCAAAGTCGTACATCCAGAGGCTTTGGATCGCGGCAACGACCGCCGCGCCGGGAGGATGGCTCGCGAGGAGCGAACGACCGGACGACGACCGCCTCGGGGGCGATGTGCAAGACCGGTTCGCAGGTGCTGGATTCCGGAGGGGCAACATCATTTGCCCTGATACCTCGTCGAGGTCGCATTCCATTGCCGTTGCATCCCGGCATCAGGTCGGCGTTACAATAAGCCTTCGACGCCGGGACATCAAGCGGATTTTCCCGCCTCTCCGTCAAATCCCTCGCATTCCCACCGCCAGTGACGACACGGCCGGGCAAAAGTTACTGGTGAAACCACGAAAAACACCAAAGAACGGCAAGGAGCGATCGGCCCAACCGATCTTTCGGGGCCTTCGTGTGTTTCGTGGTTTCTCGGATTTACCCGATGCTCACCGTTGGGCGGTTTCGGTGGTGACGGAGGCCAGGTAGGCGTCGCGGTGCGATTCGTCGGGGAACCAGTAGCGGTGGCCCTCGCGGACGGCGGAGTACCTGGGCTCGCCGCGGACCAGGATGCCCGACTCGCCCAGGCAGTGGGGGCAGAATCCCTGCTCGGCGACATCAATCACCGCGTAACGGCCTGGGTCGTCAAAGAAGGTCTGCCGGGCCTTCGGGCTCGCGCAGAGGAAGAGCCGTCCCTCGCAGAGAACACCGAATCGCGGGTCGCCGGGCCGGGACGAGCCACGATCGAGCTTCGCGACCGGGCAATCGCCGCCGTTGGCCGGGATGTATCGCTCAGGGGTCTTGCGGAACGCCTCGGCGTGAGCAGCGGTCGCGAACCGATAGGCTCGTCCATCGTGCCGGACGATGTGCTCAGCCCGACCAATGACCAGCTTCCGGTCATCCACCAGACTGACGAGGCAGTAGCCCGAAGCGGCTGGCTCCTCGACGTTGGCCTTGGCCTTTTGCTTCGACGACTGCTTCGCCTTCTCGTCTTCCGCCCGGGCAAGGTCCTGGCGCCCGCGCCAGCCGGCGAGGGCCTGGTCAAGAGCCGCGTCGAGTTCCTCGGGCCCGAGGTAACCCTGATGCACCGCCAGGACGTCGCGATTCGGAGCGACCAGGACCGTCGCCGGAAGACCGGTCAGGTTGAAGCTCAGAGCGAGGGCCTCGTTGACGTTGGATCGAAGCTTCAGCGGGATGTAAGATGTCTGGGTGTGGTCGATAACATCGGCGTCGGGGAATGAGTCGTGCTCCATCCGGAGACAGTTGGGGCACCAGGGACCGGTGAACTGAATCCAGACGAGGCGATTGGCAGCGCGGGCCTCCGCGAGAGCGGAGCCGTAGTCGTTGCGCCAGGCGATGGGTGCGGGGTCGGTCGCCCGGGCCGGGGCCGACAGCAGCGGGACGCAGAACATCGCGAGCAGCATCGAAACAGCGGCGCAGGGGCCCGGACGGCGGAGTATCATCATCGAGCATCTCCCTCGTTCGACGGCGAGCACGAGTTGTCGGGAAAGAAGGTGCGTGGCGAGACGCGACGCACTCCGTCCGTGGAGATGCCACCCAAAGGGAGGGCGGGCCAAACCGTTGGCATCGAGCGTTTAGAATCTCAGGTCGACCGTAAGATCGGCCAGGGGCAGGCGAAACCTTAACGCGAATCTGCAAAAGGAACGACGGCCCCAGCGTCGCGACCGTCGCGGTCGGAATTTGACCGGATCAGGGGCGCCGCCTCGGCGCTCGAAGCGAGATCGGAGGCTGAAGGAGCTCGCCGAGCAGGGCGACCTCGCGGAGCCGTTTCGGCGAGGCGAGCATGGACCCGAGTTCGTTGGCGGAGAGCGTGGGAGTGTCGGCTGGAGAAAAGACGACGCGTGCCGCATCGCCGGGCGCGGAGGAGTCCACGGTCAATGGCGTCGCGGTAATGGGCGCGATCGGGGCGGAGAGCGGGGTCATCTCCAGCGGCCTGCCGCGCCGGGAAGCGAGCGGCTCGGCGGTCAGGCCGGCAAGCGTCCGGGGACGCTCCGGCGGCGGGACCGGCACCGGGATCGCTGAACGGACCCGCGCCGCCGCCTTCCGAGCTGCGAGCCCGAGCCCGCGCGTGGGCCGGGCGGAAGACGAGCCGCCCGCTCCCAAGGACTCGCGGCGATCGTCGTCGAGGATCACGATCCCCTCGTCGCCTCCCCGGAAGGACGGCGACGACCGGCCGGTCGTGGTGGTCGTCGTCCATCGTCCGGGGGATGACCGATCGAGGCCGGGCGAGGTGGATGGGCGGCTGGGCGAGGTCGGCCGGGTCACATCGGGACGCGAAGGCGGAACGTAACCGCTTCGGACCGTGCCCGGACCGGACCCGGGCGGCCGGGTGCCCGGTCGCGGTGGGAGCGGCTGGGCATCTCGGTTGAGCAGCGAGGTCAGGGCCCAGATCGCCAGGAACGTCAGCGGGACAATGACCTGGAGCAGCAATTCCAGCTTCATCCGGGGGTCCTTCGGCGTGGATCGGGTTCGGATTGGAAACACGTCCTGGATTTCGACCGGGAGCCGCGCCAGGTGGACTTCACCCATCGACGACCACGAGGGCTCATGGCCGCTCCCCGCCGATGGTTCGCTTCACCCGGCGGGCGATGTCCACCCTGCAGGACGGCGTCGGCATCCGGGCTACGATCGCTCGGCCCTCACGACGACTGGTTATTCTCGCGACGGGCGTTGCCGGTGCCAGCGATAGCGCTCCGCATCTCGGTGTCCGCCTGAACGTTCCGCAGGTTGTAATATTCCTGGATGCCGATGTTCCCCATCCGGAACGCCTCGGCGATCGCCTTGGGGACCTCGGCCTCGGCCTGAACGACCTTCGCGCGGTTCTCCTGCACCTGCGCGACCATCTCCTGCTCCTTCGCGACGGCGAACGCTCGCCGCTCCTCGGCCTTCGCCCTCGCGACCCTCGTATCGGCCTCGGCCTGCAACGCCTGCAAATTCGCGCCGATGTTGTCTCCAACATCCACGTCGGCGATGTCGATCGAGAGAATCTCGTACGCCGTCCCGGCGTCGAGGCCCTTCTCCAGCACGCGCTTCGAGATCGTGTCGGGGCGCTCCAGAACCTGCTCGTGGGTGTCGGCCGAGCCGATCGCGTTGACGATGCCCTCGCCGACACGAGCGATGATGGTCTCGTCCGTCGCACCGCCGACCAGCCGGTCGAGGTTCGTCCGCACAGTCACCTTGGCCTTGACCTTCAATTGAATGCCATTTTTGGCAACACCGTCGATGCTGTTCCGGCCCGAGCTGGGGTCGGGGCAGGGGATGACCTTCGGATTGACGCTCGTCTGCACCGCCTCCAGAACGTTTCGGCCAGCGAGGTCGATGGCGGCGGCTCGCTTGTACGACAGCGGGATGTCGGCGCGGTTGGCGGCAATGAGGGCGCGAACGACGTTCGGCACGTTTCCACCGGCCAGATAATGCGCCTCCAGGGCCCGCGTGGTCATCCCATCCTTCTCGGAGAGACCGGCCTGATAGGCCATGATCTTCGACCGAACGATAATGTTGGGGTTCACCTTGCGGAAAGACATCCCGACCAGTTCCAGGATGGTGATGCTCGCCGAGGTCATCTTCGCCTGGAGCCAGAGGTTGGCATATTTCGCCAGGAAGATCACCAAAATGATCGCGAACAGCAGCAGGACAAAGATCAGAAACAGCACGTAGGTCGGCCAGTGCGACGGGCTAATCTGGGCGACCATGGGCAGCATGGGGGTCATGTTGGTTCCTCAGGGGTGGCAGCCGCGGGCCGGCGCCCGGCCGTTCTATTTTACGCGAAACGTCGAGGCGACCGCCAACCCCCACCCGCGGCCCCACGGCCGGCCGGTCCGGTCGAAGCGGCAAAAACGTGTCACGCCGCCGCGAACCATCCAGGTAGCTTGTGAATGGCTATCTCGCCAGAAGCCGGTCAACCGCCGGCCGGACCGTTCGGACGGCAGGGCGGCCAGGTCGTGATCCCACTTCGGATGTCCCGTCCCCGGAACCGGCCGCCCACGCCTCCCGAGGTGGGGCGCTCGCACGATCGATCCGGCTTCCTTCCGACAGAGTCGAGTTGGGAACAAACGCCCGTTCTCGGATCACCGCTCGTCAAAAAATTCGACAGGAAAGGTTCGGGGCCGCGATGGAACGGGTCTTAGTAAGGGGAGGGCTCTCACGAGATCGATCCGCCCATCAGGAGGCGGACCGGGCGGCCACTCGGCGCCGGAATTCCTCGATGCGAGCGAATCGCTCGCCCGGACCGGTCGAATCCGCCAGAAAGGCGATCGGTACGCGGGCCGACCCCTCGCAGAAAAAACCGACGTCGCATGAGACGAATCGAACTGCAATGGCGCATGATCTGTGAGGAACCATGTCTTGTTCCATTTCCGATCCCCACATCGGCGTTGTGATCCTCCACGGCCAGGGAGGCCCTGGCGATGCAAGACAACAGCCTGGTCGGCTCGATCGATGAGCTTCCCACAGAAATGATCCGCGCCCGGATTCGCTTCGGGCGACGGGCGCTACCTCGGCCACTCGGCCGGCTCGCCCTGCTGCTGGCCGCGGCAGTCGGCATGCCCTGGTTGCCGATCCTGGTCGAACCACCCGCGAACCGGCCAATGCAGCGGCTCCCGGGCGTCACCGGGTCAGCGCTCTATCGGATGGCGTTTGACCCGGTCAACCGCATCCTGGCGACGATCGACGAGCGGGGATGCGTCGCCGTCCAGCCGGTTGATGAAGCGGCGGGCGCTGGGCGTCGGATCGACGTCCCGGGTTTCGCCTGGGCCATCGCCTTCTCGCCCGACGGCCGCCGGCTCGCCGTCGGCCAGAAGAACGCGGATGTCCTCTTCCTCACGACCAATCCGGGCGTCCCCACGCGGGCCTCGGGTCCCCCGGTTCGGTACGTGACCCACCTGGCATTCGCCCCCGACGGCCGCACCCTGGCCATCGCATGCGCCACGAGGCCCGGCACCATCCTTATCTGGGACATCGAGGCCCGACGGACGCTGCTGACCCTGACCCACGGAAACCCTCCCAGGTCGACGACGGCCCTGGCATTCGCCCCCGACGGCGCCTCACTCGCCGCCTCGGGCTATGACAGCAGCGCCGTCCTCATCTGGGACGTCCTCTCCGGTCGGCTCGTGCGACGCCTGGCGGACACCGGCCAGTCCGGCCTGGCCTACTCGCCCGACGGCCGGGCGCTGGCCGTGGTCGGGCACGGGGTCCGGATCTGGAATCCCTCGACCGGCGCCTTGATCCGGACGATCGCCGAGGGTGGGAGCTTCAGCCAGGCGACCTTCTCGCCCGACGGCCGTCGGCTGGCGACCGCCTCCCTCGACGGGATCGCCTGCGTCTGGGACGTCGCCGATGGCCGCGAACGGATGCGGCTCGACGGCCAGGCTCAGGTCATCCGGGACGTCGCGTTCTCGGCCAGCGGCCACGCCCTGCTGGCGATCGGCAGCGACGGAGACATCCGACGATGGGACCTGAACAGGCCGGACATGCCATGACAGGCCGCCCCCGCGCCGGCCCGATCGGAACGGCCCTGTCCGGAGTCCACCGGTAGAATCTCCTCTCGGCGCGCTACCTGCATGCCGTGACGGCCGTGACTTTTCGAAGGAACCGGCACGTCTCGCGAGAGGAGTGAGCCATCATGCCGAGGCCGTTGGAGGAGCAAGTTGTCGTCCTGACCGGGGCATCGTCGGGGATCGGGCGGGAGGCCGCGACGCTGCTCGGCCAGCGCCGGGCATCGGTCGTACTGGCCGCTCGCGACGGCGACGCCTTGAACGAGGTCGCCCGCGAGGTCGAGCTGGCCGGCGGCCGGGCTCTGGCCGTCCCCACCGATGTCGGCGACTGGCCGCAGGTCGAGCACCTCGCCCACGCCGCGGTCGACCATTTCGGCCGGATTGACACCTGGGTCAGCGACGCCGGGATCGCGCAGGGAGGGATGGTCGAGGCCGTCGAGATCCCCGAGATCGAGCGGATCTTTCGAACCAACGTCCTGGGCGTGATCCACGGCGTAAAGGCAGCCCTGCCGCACATGGAGCGTCAGCGCTGCGGGACGTTCATCAACATCGGCTCGGTCGCGGGTGTGCGAGCTTTCCCGGTGCAGTCGATCTACAGTGCGACGAAGCACGCGGTGAAGGGGTTCACCGAGGGGCTCCGGCTGGAGCTCTGGAAAAAGGGCGGCGACTATCACGTCACGTACATCGCACCGACATCAATCGATACGCCGCTGTTCGAGCAGTCGCGGACGAAGTTCGGGACGCAACTCGGCCCGCCGCCGCCGATCTACGACCCAGGGATCGTCGCCGAGTCGATCGTCTTCGCGGCCGAGAACCCGAGGCGCGACGTCTTCGTCGGCGGCGCCGCCAAGGCGTTCGACGTCCTGGAGCGGATCAGCCCCGCGATGACCGACTGGATCCTGATGAAGAACGGGATCATCGAGAAACAGATCACCGAACGGCCTCGCGACGAGCCCGACAGCCTCGAA
>DAHZZC010000785.1 GCA_027435495.1 Planctomycetales bacterium | reverse complement strand
TGATGGCTGGCGGCACCTCCGCCTCCTGCTACTGCTCTGCCCGACATGGCTGTATCTCGTACCGTCGGCGTTGATGATGGCGGTGGGCCTCGGGTTGATGGTCTGGCTGACGCCCGGCGGGCGCCGGACGGGCCGGGTGATGCTTGACGTGCACACCATGACGCTCGGTGCCCTCTGCATGCTGCTGTCCTGGCAGATGTTCTGGATGTGGGTCCACGCCAAGATCCACGGCTGGGTCGGCGGGATGCTGCCTCCCGATGCCTTCCTGCGGGCCTTCTCGCGGCATTTCACCCTGGAGCGGGGCGTCGTGACCGGGGCCGCCCTGCTGCTCGCGGGCCTGGCCTGCGACTCGTGGGTCGTCGCCGAGTGGTACGCCCGCGACCTCGGCGCGCTCGAGGTGCGGCGGACGCTCCGATTCGCCCTGTGGGGTCTGACGGCGATGGTGCTCGGCGCCCAGACCGTTTCGGGCAGCTTCCTGGCGAGCATGCACTGCATGGGGGATCAGGAGTTGACCGCCTCCGCCCTGCACGGCCTCCCGCGGAGGGATGATCGTTGAGTACCCCCTGGCTGACCGTGGCGATGACGACCTACAACGCCCGCGACTACCTGGCGACGGCGCTGGAGAGCGTGCTCGCCCAGGGGGACGACGGGGTCGAGGTGATCGCCGTCGACGACGCATCCACCGACGAGACGTTGACGATCCTGGAATCGTATCGATCGCGGCTGGACTTGCAGGTCATCGCGCGGGAGAAGAACACGGCGAACTGGATGGCCGGGCTGAACGAGGGCCTGCGGCGCGGCCGGGGCGAATATGTCTGCTTCCTCCAGCACGACGACTACTGGCTCGATGGCCGGCTGCGGTCGGCGCGGTCGGCGCTGGCCTGCGAGCCCGATGCCGTGATGCTCCTGCACGCGGCGCGGTTTGTGGATCGCGATGGGGCGTGGCTCGGCGAGTGGAACTGCCCCCTGCCCGTCGGCCGGAGCCTGGCGCCGGAGGAGGTCGTCGAGCGGCTCCTGGTCCAGAACTTCGTCGCCGTCCAGGCCCCGATCTTCCGCCGCGATGCGGCGCTGGGGGTCGGCGGCCTCGACGAGGCGCTCTGGTACTCGGCCGACTGGGACTTCTGGCTGAAGCTGGCCGCGTCGGGCCCGACGATCTACCTGGCGGAGACGTTGTCGGCCTACCGGATCCACGACCACTCGATGACCTGGTGGCGGACCGACGAACAGATCGCCGAGCAGCGGCGTCAGTTGGAGCATGTGCTGGACGGGCACAGCGCGGCCCTGGAAACGCGCCGCTCAATCCGGCCGGCGACGCGACGGGCGGCCCGGTTTTCCATCGAAGTGAACACCACCCTGGCCGCGTACGCGCATCGGCCGGGCCTGCCGGTGATTGGCCTGGGGGCGCGGTTCCTGGGGCTGGGGCCGTCGGGCTGGCATCGCTTCCTCCGCGATTCGCGGATCGTCGAGCGTGTCGCCGCCCGGCTCCGCGCCGGCATGCACCGCTGGCACGGGGCACCCCATGCCGGGGCGATCGGCCGCCGAATCGCTTGACTCGCGCGGGTGTGGATCGCGGGCGTTGTCTGGATGGAGTTTAGACCATGGCCGAACCTTTCTGGCATACCGTCGTCCGAAGGCTCCTGCCTGGGCCCATCTTTCGCTCTCTCGCGCGACTCCCGCGCAATCCCCTGGCTTATGTCCGCCGCTTCGGGGTGGGGCCGGGGACGGCCCTTTATCTTCGAATGATCGGCTTCGGAGGCCACCCGGTCGAGATCGCCATCCCGGGGTTCCGCACCCGGATCCGCCTGCGTGCCGGGACGTCCGACGTGACGACCTTCGAACAGGTCTTCGTCCGGAGGGCGTATCACCTCGCCCCGGGCTTCGAACCCGGATGGATTCTTGACGCGGGCGCGAACATCGGGCTTTCCGCCGTGTTCTTCGCCGATCGCTATCCGGAGGCCCGCATCCTGGCGGTCGAGCCCGACCGGCGGAACTTCGAGCTCCTGGCCCATAATGTCCGGGATTACGCGAATATCCGACCGATTCACGCCGGGCTGTGGAACCGCCGTGTCCCGCTCCGGATCGTCAACCCGGATGACGAGCCCTGGGCGTTCCGAGTCGAGGAGAGCAGGGACGGCGACGGCCTCGCGGCGATCACGGTCGAGGAGGCTCTGGAGGCGCTCGGCGCCGACCGGATCGATCTCCTCAAGCTCGACGTCGAGGGAGCGGAGTGGAAGATCATGGGACAGAGCCAGGGCTGGATCGAGCACGTCCGGGCGATCGTCGCCGAACTTCACGACCCGGCCTGCGAGGCGGCCTTCTTCCGAGCGGTGGGAGGCGGTGACTTCCGGCACCGCCATCTCGGGGGCGATCTCATCCTGGCCTGGCGGGTCGCCGCCTCCGATACCGCGAACCTTTCGTGCTGAATGGGAGGGATGCGATGATATCTCAAATGCGGCGAGGCTTCACGTTGATCGAGCTCCTGGTCGTGATCTCGATCATCGCCATCCTGATCGCCCTGCTGCTGCCGGCCGTGCAGGCGGCGCGGGAGGCGGCCCGGCGGGCGCAGTGTACTAACAACCTCAAGCAGATCGGACTCGGCCTGCACGACTACCACCAGGCGGTCGGGAGCTTCCCACTGGCGACGGCGGTCGCCTACTCCGCGGTCGGCGTCCGCACGGATTGGGGAACCTGGAGCGGCCAGGCGATGATGCTCCCCTACCTGGAGCAAACGCCGCTCTACAACGCAATCAACTTCGACTGGTCCTGCTGGTACGGCACCGGCCAGCCGATCAACGGGACCGCCTTCAACACGAAGATCGGCGGCTTCCTCTGCCCCTCCGATGGCCTCGCCGCGAATGGGAACGTCAACAGTGGCCTGGTCGCCCTCGGGCACTTCGGGGAGTCGAACCTCAACAATTACCTCGGCAGCCTGGGCACCACGACCAATCCGAACAACCCCACCAGCACCGGGGTGTTCGCCCACTCGACGGCCTATGCCATCCGGAGCATCACGGATGGCACCTCGAACACGATCGCCTTCTCCGAGGGCCTCGTGTCAGGCAATGGTCAGGGCGAGAGGTGGCGGGATGGCGTCGCGACGGCGGCCGGCTCGCCGCTGGGAGTGGGGCTCCTGGACGCCCATTCCAATATCCCGGCGATCCTGGCCGATCTCCAGACATGTAGCCAGGTCTTCGCGTCGGCGGTGGAGTCCGCGATCAACGACAAGGGCTACCGGTGGGGCGCCGGCTCGCCCGGCTCCGCCTACTTCAACACGATTGTCCCCCCGAACTCATCCTCGTACCCGTGGAGCGGCTGCCGGTTCCGTTGCGGGGGCTGCGGGCTCGAATACGGCCAGTACGAGAACGCGACCAGCATGCACCCGGGCGGGGTCAACGTCCTGATGGCGGACGGCAGTGCCCGATTCGTCAAGAACACGGTCGCCATGAACGTCTGGTGGGCCCTGGGCACGAAGGCGGGTGGCGAGGCGCTCTCGGCGGATAGCTACTGAATCTCCCTCGAATGGCTGACCGAGGCGATGTTAACCGGACGTTCCACCCGGACGAACCCCGTCATTTCACGACCGGCTGAGGGACGATCAAGGGGTCTCCGTCCGCGGCTCGGGCGGCACCGGGTCTGCCGACAGCGCCGCGAGGCGTCGGCACGCTTGATGGTTGCTGTTGACGCGCGGCCCGGCGGTCCCTAGACTCCCTATCGAGTCTCCAGAAGTGTGCCCCGGGCCGGATGCCCGGGGGATGACGGCCTGCGCAAGCAAGGGCCGGATCGGACCATCGCGGAAAGGATTCCGCCCCATGCGACCGACGAGCCGGAGATCGGCATGGGCCGCCACACTCGCGATGGCGGCCGTCGCCGGATTGGTGACCGTCGCCGGTTGTGCGCTGAACAGGCCCGAGAGCCAGCCCGGCCGTCTCTTCGACCAGCTCGGCCGCAACGGCGGCGGCCAGGTGATCCAGCCGAGGCAGTGCCTGATCCGGGTCGCGATCCTCGAACGACCGTTCCGCGACCCGGCGGTCAACGAGGCCGCCTGGCGAGTCGCCGACGAGCAGATCCTCAGCCCCGAGGCGCGCAAGGCGCTTGCCTCCAATGGCCTTCGCGTCGGCCGCATCCTTGGCGAGTTGCCAAAGGAGCTGGAATCGCTCCTTCGCGGCCGGGGACCCGGCCAGGATCCGGTCGAGCCGGCCAACCTGCTACTGGAGAGCGGCCAGCCCTCACCGATCAGTCTCACCCCCCGGA
>DAHZZC010000784.1 GCA_027435495.1 Planctomycetales bacterium | reverse complement strand
GTTCAGGCCGTCGGTGCCATTGAGGGTGAAGATCCAGCGCTCCGGTGCCTCGCCGCGGAAGAAGCGATTCAGCGCGTTGCGGCCGGCATCGAGCTGCCCCTCGGCGGCGATCGCCATCCGGTGCCCGGCCCGACCCGGGTTGGCGAGGCTCGTCCGGGCGAAGCGGTCGAGGGCCTCGTAGACCGTCTCGGGCTTCGGAAAGCTGGTCGCGGCGTTGTCCAGGTAGATCATGGTCGGAGCCCCGAGGGATACGAAGGCGTGGGCCTCTCTGTCTCGTATCAATTGACTTATAGATTCTTCTAAATTCCAGATTCCAGACGAGGAGTTACGCAGTTGGGGTCCTGGACGGACACATCCTGTTGCTCGGGGATATCTGGGCGGAGAAGGTCCGCGTCATCGTCTTACCGGCGCAAGGCCAGACGACGCTGCTTTCCCGGGACAAAATCCCCCAAAGTACCAACTGCGTCACTCCAATCTGGAATCTGATCTCTGGAATCTGAAATCCGACTCAACTCCCGACATACTGCGCGTAAAGGCTCCGAGCCTTGCTGATATCGTTGGTTCCCTTGATGATGGCGCGTCCGTCGGGAAAGACGGTGAACTCGTGCCCCTCGGCGGCGAACCGGAGCATGAAGGCGTTGTGACGGACCTCGCCCAGGGGCGCCAGCCGACGGGCCATCTCGGGGAAGTCGAGCGGTTCGGGCCGTCGGGCGGCGACCTGCACGGCGTT
This sequence comes from Planctomycetales bacterium, assembly GCA_027435495.1. Classification (GTDB taxonomy): domain Bacteria; phylum Planctomycetota; class Planctomycetia; order Isosphaerales; family Isosphaeraceae; genus JAKAUH01. Next base: position 2,016 of record DAHZZC010000784.1, on the reverse strand, counting down.
CCGGCCGCAGAGCGTGGTCGTGTGCGAGCCCATCGAGCCGTCGAGCCATTCAAAATTCCGGCGCCCGCAGCAGGGGCAATCGACTTTCCCCAGGAGGTTCGCAATTTTGAGCTGGCGGAAGGTCCAGTCCCAGACATCCACCATGATGAGGTCTTGATTCAGGGCCTCGCGGTGGCCGGACAGGAGCTTGATCGCCTCAATCGCCTCGAACGAGGCAATCACGGCGACGGCCGGACCGAGCACGCCGGCGGTCTCACAGGTGGGCGTCATGCCCGGCGGGGGTGCCGTTTCGATCAGGCAGCGTAGGCAAGGGGTCTCGCCGGGCAGGATCGTCATCGTCTGACCCTCGCTGCCGATGACGCCTCCGTAGATCCAGGGCTTGCCCAGCTTCACGGCCGCATCGTTGATCAGATAGCGGGTCTCGAAGTTATCGGTACCGTCGAGGATCAGGTCGGCGTCGCTGACAAGGTCGAGGATGTTGGTGTGATCGAGGTCGGTGACCACCGGCTCGACCGCGATCGAGCTATTGATCGCCCGCATTTTCCGGGCGGCGGCCTCGGCCTTCGGGAGGTTCTCGGCAACGTCTCGTTCGTCGAAGAGAATCTGGCGCTGAAGGTTGTGGGTCTCGATGAAATCGCGGTCGATGACGCGGATCGACCCGACCCCCGCCCGCGCCAGGTGATTGGCCAGCACGGTCCCGAGCGCCCCACAGCCGCAGAGCGTGACCCGGCTCCGCAGGAGCGCACGCTGACCCTCCTCACCAAGCTGTGGGAACCGAATCTGGAGGCTGTATCGGTCGAGCGACTGCGACTCCACGGACATCATTCCTCCTTACGCGGACCACGGACGACCTAAATCACCTGGATAAGAAAAAAAGACAGGAACCACGAAAAGCCACGGAGGACACGAAAGAAGGCGGAGCCTTGGTCGGTATTCAGGCGACGAGGCTTACCCGCTGCGATCCGTCCATCCATGAGATCCGGAATCTGAAATCCGGAATCTGAGAGACAGCAAACCCGATCGCCTTTCCTTGAGACCCTCTCACCACTCCTCCTTCTTCTTCTTTCGTGCCCTCCGTGTTGTTTCGTGGTTGCTCCGGATCTCCGTCAATCAGCCGCCGGCGACGGCCGGGATGATGCTTACCTCGTCGCTGGCGGCAACGGGTGTGGCCAGGTCGTCGAGGTAGCGAATGTCCTCATTGTTAACGTAGACATTCACGAACCGTCGGAGTTCCTCTCCGTCGAAGAGGCGTTCGCGAAGCGCGGGGTGCTCGGCGGTGACCTGATTCAGGATCTCGCCGACCGTCGCACCGGCGGCCTCGATGCGGTCGAGACCACCAGCGTGCGGGCGCAGCGGCGTCGGGATGCGGACAACGGGCATGGTCATATCCTCGCAGAAAGATGGGTAGGTGGGTGGGTGAGGCAGGCGGACGGAGCGTCGACAAGGACGGGCCGTCCGCCGGGACTGGCTGGCTGGGTTCGGATCTGATCCGGTTCCGGTTAGACGATACCAGCGGTCATTGCGTCGGCATCGGCCCTGGCGTGCGAGGATCCGAACAGCGCCTCGAACTCTTCGAGGCTCGGCCGGATCACGACGGGCTTCCGCATCCGCTCGAGCATGGGCTCCTGCGTCTTCAGGCCATTGCCGGTGATGCAGAGGACGATCGACTCATCCCGGCCGATCCGGCCCTGCTCGATCAGTTTCTTGGCGACGGCGAGCGTGACGCCGCCGGCGGTTTCGGCCCAGATTCCCTCGGTCTCGGCCAGGAGTTGCATGGCCTCGACGATCGACTCGTCGTCGACGTCCTCGCTCCAGCCGCCGGACTCGACGATGAGTCGGGAGGCGAAGTAGCCGTCGGCCGGATCGCCGATGGCGAGGCTCTTGGCGATGGTCCGGGGATCGCGGACCGGCTTGACCTTGGAGGCGCCCGAGCGGACGGTCGCGGAGATGGGGTTGCACCCGGTCGCCTGGGCGCCGTGCATCCGCGTCTTGACCGGCCCATCGATCAGGCCCAGC
>DAHZZC010000783.1 GCA_027435495.1 Planctomycetales bacterium | reverse complement strand
GTGACGTTCGCGGATGCCTGGGCCCGCCGCGTCTCGGCAAGCATCGACGATCTGCCCATGAGCTTGATCGACCGAGAGAGCCTCCTGGCGAACAGGGCCGCCGCGGGACGGCCGAAGGGTCTCCTCGACATCGACTCGCTCTCTCAATTGAATCCCGGCGACGTGTGAAACGCTTCCACCTCGGGCGGGTGGGATGGATCGCGTTGCGGAGTGCCCATGAGTTCGGGGCGGACGGCGAAGTCACGCGGGCCTCGGCCGGGGACGAGGCCCGCTGGGGTTTTGCGTGGGAGGATGGACCGGCGCGACGATCCAGGCGGCTGGGTCCGTCAGCTTGCGGAGGTCCGCCCAGCGCGTCGGCGGGTATAGCCGACGCCCAGAATGACCCCGATCCCGAGCAGCAGCATCGAGCCAGGCTCGGGCACCGCGGCGAAGGCCACGAAGCCGTGGGAGACTCCGTTGCCGTCGGTGTAGAATCCCGTGATCTCGCCCGAATTGCTGATCCCGGTGATCTGCGTGACCTCGATGCCGTTGTGGAACGCGGCGTTCGGGTCGTCGAAGAAGCTGTACTTTCCGGTGATGGTATTGTACAGGAAGCCGTGCTGGCTGGTGGTCGAGTCGCCATAGTACCCCACCGCCATCCCGCTGTCGTTGACCCCCAGAATCTGCGAGAAGACAAACGTCGCCCCCGGCTCACCGGGGACGTTCGGGATCGTCGGATCCGCCACCGCGGTCCCGATGATGTGGCCGCTCGACGCCGACGACGTGCTCGCCGTGAAACCGTGGTCCTGCCCGTCGTTCCCCAGGTAGAAGCCCACGATCAGCCCGTTGTTATTGATCCCCTGCGCGTTGACCGTGTCCCCAGTCGTCCCTTTGGGAGCGTCGATGGTCGTCGTTGTGATCCCATTCAGCAGGAAGCCCGGCGTCGACGCGCCGGTCGTGTACTGGCCGACGATCATCCCCTTGTCGTTGATCCCGAAGGCCATCGCGTGCGTGTAGCCGCCGCCGATCAGCGGTGAGGCTGTGCCGTTGACCAGGGAGAATCCGTTGTTATTCCCGTCGAACCCGACGACGGTCCCGGAGCTGTTGATCCCGTTCGCCATCGCGGCCGTCCCCAGTGGCGGGGTCAGGAGCGTGGCTGTGGTGCCGGTCACGGGGTTCGCGGTGAAGTTCGTCAGATTGCCGTTGGCAGCCGTCGTAAACCCGACCACCGTGCCGTTGTTCGAGATCCCATCGATCGTGGTCCCCCCCGTGTTGGGACTCGGACCATCGAAGTTGATGAACGTGTAGCCGTTCGCCGTCACCGTGTTGATCGGGGTGATGCTCGCGGCGCCGGCCGGAGAGCCCAGCAGCAAGGCCGCCAGACCGGCAAGAGTGCCAACGCGAATCGTCGTCATCGAGAATCTCCTCAGGTGCATGATGGTGCGCACGTCGAACCAGAGGTGCGTCACACGCGTCCAGGATCCGTCCTGGTCTCGGAGTGCCCAGAACGCCAATCGCCGCCCGGCATCTCCAGCGAAAGGGAGAGGCGGACGGTTCCAACGCTGGCGAGACCACAGGGCCTTCGACCGCCGTCCCTGCTCCCTCTCCATTGCCGCTTGACCAGGAAAACGGACAGAGTTCTCGAATTCTTCCGAATCTTATCGCCTCGCGACAACAAACAAGGATCGGACGGAGAATATCCCCGAGGTCGATAGAAATAACCTTTCTCGATCCGTTCGACAAGTCCCATCAGGAACGAGTCTCATCTCACATGAAAAATTTAGGACTATCTGGATGCAAATGTCTGATATTGGAGGGTTTCGCCGCACAATGGCATCCAGGGATCTGGGGAAATCCCGGGCGATCGGGGTAGGAAATCGGGATAACAGGGCGAGACAGAGCGCCTGAGATCCTCGGCGAATGGAATCAACGGCGGTCGGAGTGCGGCGGTGAGGGCACTTGCCGGAAGACGCGCGCGAGGCGAGGTCAGGACCGGGAGGGATGGTTTGTGCGCCCGTTCGACGACTCCCCTGGGGGCCGCCACACCGGCGTCCGTGGCCTCCGGGATCGCGTCGGGGAAGACAGACGGGAGTGGGGTCGTGAGCGTGAGGGGGTGAACCTGGCGATGGGTCCCCTGCTCCCTCATGTACTCAGGTCGAAGCGGTCGCCCGACGTCTCGATCGACGGGCGATCAGGCCATCCCAGAGGCTCTCGGCCGATCGGCCGACAGCGTCTCCCATCGGTTCGGCCAGTGCCGAGACCGCGTAGACCGGCAGTGCCGCGCTGAAGCCGATGGCATAGATTCCCGAGTATGCCAGTCGTCCCAGCGCCCCCGAGATTCCGGGTGCCAGCAATCGGGGATGAGCCTCGGCCGGCTCGATCTCGGCGACCTTGCCGGTGTCGCGGAGCCAGCGTTCCTGGAAGATCCGCCGCGCGGTCACGTCCACCCGTCGCAGGAACGCCGCGTTCAACAGCGCCCCGGAGATCGCGCCCAGCCCCGGGATCTCCTCGAAGACCTCCATCTGGAACAAAAGCGAGAGGGCCTCGTCGGTCAGGACATCTTCCTCGGTCTCCTCGATGATGAGGTCTTCCAGCTCGCGGAGCCGATGAAGCCGGGTCCGCCGGAGTTCCAGCGAGCCCGAGAGCGCCACAACCAGAACGCCGTTGACGGTCGCCGAGCCGCGCGGGCCTTCCAGCGGATAGCCGTAGCAAAAGCCGATCTTTCGGATCGTCCGAAGCGCGAGTGTGAACAGAATGGGGACGTCGATCAGTGTCGTGAAGACGCCGCCGGCGCCGGTGGCCGCGCCTTCGACCGTCGAGATCGCCAGGGCGGTCATCCCGACCTGTTCGGCCATCCGATCGCACTCTTCCAGTGGGCGGTGGCGCAGCTCCGCGAGGTCCTTGACTCCGGCCCGCCGTTCGACGTCGCGACGGTTGGCGAGGGACTCGGCGACGTCGTCGGCCTGGATGATCGCCCGTTCGGCGAGCCGGTCCGGGATCACCTTCTCCACGAGGTTGGCCCCTGCCCCCGCGACGGTCTTCCAGAGTTCTGAGAGCGGGTGGGGCGGCTGCGATTTCCAGGCGGCGATCCGGCCGACCTGCTCGGCCTCGTACGAGGACAGGCTTCGATGCTCGTCCAGCTCGGCTCGTCGGCTCATCGCAACGCTCTCCGCGGGGGCTCCTCTCGCGATCCTATTCTGAAGCATACCCGACTCGGCGACGGATCCTTGCGATCTGGAAAGCGAATTCCATACCGTGGCGGTCGGAAGGCCGTGACCCGGGTCGAGTCAACGGGGACTGACTGGCTCCGGTCGTCCGCGACCGGTGCCTCTCCCCATCCACTCGACCCTTTTGCCTCCGCGTGCAGGACCAGGACCGAACCGGCCCACGAAACGCGGACGGGCACCTCCCCTGCGCTCCGGAGCCCGTCCCCGATTCCCGGGCGGTCCGAGAAGGAAACGGCCCTCGCCCTGATGATTTTTGACTCTCAAAATCGGCCGTTCGGGCGTACACAGGGACGCCGGCTCTTGAAAGCCCTCAAGGCGTGTGTGGAACGCCCCCCACTCGTCGCACCTACCGGTTTTGAGAGTCAAAACTCATCAGGGCTGGTCCCCTGCCCGCCGAGCGCGGGCTGTCTGAAGCCGGCTCCGACGTAACGCGACCAACCTGCCCCTCGCGAAGGACCAGGGCAACCACCCTGTAGGAGGGAGCTCCCGCTCCCGACCTGGTCGAAGCGCAAGGTGACGCACTACAAAGGAGAGACTGGGCCAAAGCACAAGGTTTCATGAAGATCGCCGGCTGGAGCCGGCTCCTACA
>DAHZZC010000782.1 GCA_027435495.1 Planctomycetales bacterium | reverse complement strand
GCGAGGGGGCGGTCAATTACATCCCAAACGGCGACTTGTTTGGATACTCGGCATAGCCGGAACTTTCCTCGGGCAGGAATTCGAGGTGGCAGGCGCACATCTCGTCCTGACTCTGAATCCCATAACGCACGAGACGCGGCGGGTGGTTCGGGTTGCGCGGGTTCTCCTCGGAGTTATCGAAGTAGGCGGCGAAGGTGAGGATGGTGTCCTTCGGCAGTCGAACGGGACGGGCGAACCGATACTGGTCCTGCCAGTCGAAGTCCCAGTCGGTGATCCAGAGGAGCGGCTGGACGGTGCCATCGGGGAGGGTGGCCGAGAGGCGAAACTCCCGGCAAAGGTAGTGAGCATGGGGGACGACGGTATAGAGCCGGATGTCGGCCTTGACCCGGGCGGCCTGGATCAGCGGCTGCCTTTTGGCGCCGGCGGGGATATGAATCCGATCGGTCGAGATTGAGAGTCCGGCCATCGGCCGCGCGAGCGGGCCCCTGGCGAAGTAGAGACCGACGCTGGATTGATCGGTCTCCACCTTTCCGCTCGGGTGATAGTGAACCTGGAGCACGACGTCACTGCCGCGGCGGATGATCCGGCCCGAGCCCTCGGGCGAGTGTCGGGGGGTCAGTCCGGGCGTCCATCCGCCGATGCCGGGATAGGGAAGCTCCATGATGTTCCGGCCCCGCCAGCCAGCGAAACCGGGCGCAGGGTCGCTCTCCTCGCGACGGCGGGCGTCGCCGGTCTCGTCGACGTGGAGCCGGCTGTGATGGACGATCTTGCGGTTGCCCGGGTGGAACTCCACGGCCGTCAGCGCGACGTCGCGATCGGTCGGCATCGGTAGCGCGAAGGCCCGGTAGGTGTCGAACTTTCCCGGATGCTGTTCCCAGGGTCTGGGCATGGTGAGGATCAGGTCGGGCGGGCCGAGCGACCAGCCCTCGGGAAAGCCTGGCCTGGGCGGAAGGTCGGCAGGATCGCCCTCAGCGCATCCTGTCTCGACCCATCGGGCCAGCGTCTCCTTCTCCAGGATCGAGAGCCGGGCCGCGTCGAGAAAGACGCCGGCTCCCGGATGTGCTTTCCAGGGCGGCATCTGCCCCGATTCGATCACCTCCAGAAGGAACGAGGCACGCTTCGCGGCGTCCCGGTAGGTGAGGAGCGAGAACGGGCCGACCTCGCCCGGCCGGTGGCATCGTGCGCAGTTGTTCCACAGGATCGGTGCGACGTCCTTGTTAAAGGTGATCGGCCTGTCAAGGTCGGGGCTCGCCGCCATCGGAGGGATGGGCTGTCCCCGCGACGGCTCCTCGGTGATCGTGGGAAGCAGGCCGTTTTCCAGAGCCGAGAGCGCATCTCGCAGGCCCCTCGATCGCCGATCGATCGGGCCCCGGTAAACGACCTGTCCGTCCGGCAGGACCACCACGGCGGTCGGTGTGCTGGCGATACCGGCCTGGCGCGCCACCCGATGGCGGGCGTCGAGCAGGATCGGGAAGGGGAGCGCTCGCTCGGACCATCGGCGAGCCCACCGTTCCGGGTCGATCGCGGGCATGGGATCGACGCCGAGGAAGGAGACGCCTTTCGGAGCGAATCGGCCGACGAGTTGATGAAATTCGGCGTCAAGCTCCCGGCGTTCCGGGCCATCGGGGACAAGGAACGCGAGGACCACCGCGGGCTTGCCGGCCCATTCGGCGATCGTGTGGATGCGGCCCGAGGCATCGGGCAGGTCCAGCTCCTTGATCGGCCCCGCACCCGGGCCGACGAGCCGCTCGAAGGGAGGTTCGACGCGTGGAAGCTGCTGGAACCAGGCGATCGCCCACCAGAACATCGGTGGGATCGCCGCGATCGCCGCGAGTCGGAGCAGACGCCCTCTCCAGGAACGTCGGCGAGAGACTGGCGCCGGAGCGGGACGCCGGAGTCGGGGGGATCGCGCCCGTTGCTTGGTTGTCCAGACCATCTCCGTGCCAGCCTCGTCGCTGCCTCCCTGAGGTGCCGTCGCAGACGTTTCGATCGGAGATTTTGCGAGAATGGGCGAGGCCGTCAACCCCTCTTGTCGCTCAGGCCGGGTCGGTCGGCGTCGCGGGTGCACGGCACTTCCAGTGGTCGATCGGGAGATCGGTCGTACCGAGGGTGGCGAGGTCGGCGAGGATCCGGCCGATCAGGCACGAGAATTTGAAGCCGTGGCCGCTGCAAGGACTGGCGACGATCACATCGGGCCGGGTCGGCAGGAAGTCGATCACGAAGTCGTCGTTGGGGGCCATCGTGTAGAGGCAGACCTCGGTCGTTCCGATGGCGGCGTCGGCCAGCGCAGGGATGTGGCCGCGGAGGAATTCGCGGACGATCGATCGATAGGATTCGTCCACGGTCGGGGACTGGACGTCGGGATCGACCTCGGGACCGGCGTGTCGAGCCGCCTTCACCCCCAGGTCAAGGAAATCGGGCATCCCGTAGAAGGCGTCGTCCTCGTCGGCCCCCTTGTAGATGAAGACCGGAAACCGCCCGACCTGAAACGGCCCGGGATCGGCCGGGCGGAAGTAGAGGACCTGCTGCCGGGTGACCTGGACCGGGACGGGCCAATCGGGCAAGAGCCGCCCGACCCAGGCGCCGGCCGCGACAATCAGGCGGTCGGCGACAATCCGGATCGCCTCGGTTTCGAGGACCGGTCGGTCGCCGCTGAGGTCGATGGCGCGAACGGGTGTTTGATCGAGGACCAGCGTACGATCGCCTCCGTCTCGCCGCGCAATCGCGATCTGGAGCGCGACGGCCCGAGCGGCGGCGAGCAACCCGGCATCGGGCTCGAAAACGACGTCGTAACGGTCCGGGATCGCGAAGGCCGGATGAATGACGCGGAAGTCTCGTCCCGATCCGCGCCAGGATGGAACGTCCAGCTCCTCAAGACTGGCCGCGACCTTCGCCACGTAGTCGACACCCGGCGGCGAGAACGAGACGCCCCCAGTTCGCAGGTAAAGCGACGTGCCGGCGTCGGCCTCAAGCTCGCGCCAGGCCCGGAACGCCGAGGGCATCAGCCGGGCGTATCTCGGATCGGCGTACGAGTGCCGAGTGATCCGGGCGGCTCCGTGCGAGCTGCCCCGCGCGTGCGCCAGCTCGAAGCGATCGATAAGCACCAGCGGCTCGCCCCGACGCGCCAGGTGATAGGCGGCGGCGGCTCCCATTGCCCCTGCGCCGATGATGGCGTGCTTGATGTTGAGAGT
>DAHZZC010000781.1 GCA_027435495.1 Planctomycetales bacterium | reverse complement strand
AGGACGCGGCGAACGGCGTGGGCCGGTCTCTCGGCGGCCGAGATCGAGGCCCCCTCCGCTCCCAGCCGGCCGAGGCGGCGGCCCGAGAGCAGGTTGTCGACCGATCGGATCAGATCCTCGACGTCGACGATCAGAACGGGCCAGCCGTCTTCCAGAACCGACGAGCTGCTGAGGTTCGGCACCTTTCCGAGCCGGGCGTCGAGCGGTGAGACTCTTAAATCCCGCTCGCCGAGGAAGCGGTCGACCACCACGCCGAAGCGGTGGCTCCGGTCGCTGGCGACCACCACCGGCATCGCATCGCCGGGCCTTCGGCCAGATGTCTCGGCGGTCGGTTCGAGGTCGAGAACCCGGATTGCCTCGACCAGCCCGACGAGCTGATCGTCGAGCATCACGTGCGGCTTGCCTTCCAGGTCGCGGACCTCGCCGGGCGCGACCCGGAGGATCCGGTCGATCCGGCTGAGCGGAAACGCGTAGGGCTCGCCGGCGATCTCGACCAGCAGCGCCCGGATCACCGAGACGGTGATCGGCAGTTGCAGGATGAACCGGGTCCCGCGGCCTGGTCGGGTCGCGATCCGGACCGTCCCGCGCACGGCCTGCACCATGCTGTGGACGACATCCAGCCCGACTCCGCGTCCCGAGACTGAGGTCACCTGGTCCTTCGTCGAGAAGCCGGGGAGGAACAGGAAGTCGAGCAGCTCCGACTCGCCGAGCCGTCGCGCCAGGGCCGGCTCGGCGAGCCCGCGCTCCACGACCCGGGCGCGAAGCCGTTCCAGGTCGATCCCGTGGCCATCATCGGAGAGAACGAGCTGCAACATCCCAGCGCGGTGGCGAGCCTCCAGCCGGATCGTCCCGGCGGGCGGTTTGCCGAGGCGCCGGCGGTCCTCGGGCGATTCGAGGCCGTGGTCGATCGCGTTGCGGATCAGGTGGTTCAGGGGCGCTTCGAGGCGGTCGAGGATGTCGCGGTCGACCCCGGTGGTCTCGCCCGCGACCTCGAACCGCGCCTCCTTGCCCAGCTCTCGGGAGAGGTCGCGGACCAGCCGAGGGAAGCCGCGGAGGCCATCGGCCATCGGCCGCATCCGGCTGGCGAGCACCTCGTGATGCAGGCGGCTGGAGAGGTCCTCGCTGTCGCGCGCGAACATTTCGAGCGCCTCGACGGCCTCGGCCATCGCCTGCATGCTGTCGGCGGCCCGCCCCCGAGCCCGGGCCAGCAGCTCGCGCCCGGCGGCCGTCGACACCGCGCCGGCGCCGTCGATGCCGGTCGCGAATCGGTCTTCCAGCACCTGGAGCGACTCGATGAGACGAGACTGGCGCTCGCGCATCCGCCAGAGCGAGGCGACCATTGGCCGGAGTCGGTGACTCTGCACCAGCGCCTCGCCAGCCAGGCCCAGGAGCCGTGTCAGGCTCTCGGCCGAGACCCGGACGACCCGGTCCGCCACCGGCGCAGGGCCGGACTCCGGCTCAGAGGCAGGCGATGGCGGCGGCGCGAGCGGTGTCGCGGGGGATGGTTCGGGCACCCGCTCGACCTCGGCGACGGGGGCCGGTTGTGGTTCGGGTGCGGGCTCGGTCGTGGGTTCGGGCTCGTGTGCGGGCCCGCGTTCGGTTGCGGACGGCTCGTCCTTCTCCACCGATTCGGCCCGGCCGTGCTTCACCGCGTCGAGCGCGACGACGAGCGCATGGACCTCCCCGGCATGCGACTCCTGCCAGGCCGGCAGCTCCTCCTCGGCGACCTCGGCGACATGCACCAGGAAGTCGACGCCCCGAAGCAAGACGTCGACGGCCGCGGGAGTCAGGACGAGCTTGCCTTTCTGGGCCTCGACAAAGACATCTTCCATCGCATGCGCCACCCGGACCGCCGCGTCGAGCCCGACAATCCGAGCCGCCCCCTTGAGCGAGTGCGCCGCTCGCATCAGCGGCTCGATCGTCGCCGCGCTCGCCGACGAGCCCTCCAGCTCCACCAGCCCCGCCGAGAGCGCCGCCGTGTGCGCCTCGGCCTCCATCCGGAACAGGTCCATCAGCGAGAAGCCGCTCAGGTCGTCGCTCATCGCCGTGGCTCCCGGGGTGGGGTGATCCTGATCGTTTCTCTTCAATACGCAATGGCTGATTTCTTGATTTGCTTTTGCACAATTTTCCGATTTCGGATTTCAGATTCCTGATTTCAGATTCCAGAACGGATCGGCTCTCGGGGACGGTCAGCCGCTGATCTCGCGAAGACCGTCGAAGACCCTGCGCTCGTCGAGGAGGCCGACGGCGCGGCTCTCCCAGGCAAAGACCGCCTCGCTGAAGCCGACAGCCGGGTTGGCAAGCGTCGAGGGAACCGGCCGCCACTGGTCGCGAGGAACGCGGCGGATTCCTGCGATCTCGTCGGCGCCGAAGGCCCAGAACTCGGCCCGCTTCCGGTCGCGCAGAACAATCAGCCGGCGCGGCTCGACCGTGGACTCGATCCCGAGCAACCCGTGCAGCGAGACGCACAACTGCGCCCGCCCTTGCAGGTGGACCAGCCCGGCAAGCAGCCGCCCCGATCGATGCGGGACCCGGTGGACGGGTCTCGGCGTCGTCACCTCGGCCACCGCTCGGGTTCGGAACGCCAGCGATTCTTCCCCCAGCCGGAAAACCAGGACGCTCGTCCCCTCTCGACGCGCCACCATCCCTTCTTCGTCGTCCTCACCGCCCGATTCGCCTCGATCGTTACGCGACTCGCCTTCAAGGTCCGAAAGCCAGCTTGACCACTCCGAGAGATACCCCGCCGGCGCCGGCCGGTCGAAGAAGTCGCGCGCCGCCGCCGTGAACACCGGACAATTCCGGCAATGCACGTACCGCTCAAGCTCCGGACAGCTCTGGTCCCCGGTTACCCCGATCCGGTGCCAGCAATCCTTTTTTTCACGCATTTGTAATTGGTAACTGGTAACTGGTAATTCGGATCGGGCTGGTCTGGATCACTTCACGGAGGACGGACAAAAGACCATGGACTACGGACGACTCACACCCGAAAGACGTCGGCGGTAGCCGGCGGCGGCGGTCTGGTCGCCTCGGCGGTCGGCCAGGAGGGCCAGGGCGAGCAGGGCCTCGTCGTGGCGGGGGTCGAGATAGAGCGTCTTGTGGAAACAGTCCTCGGCGGCCCGGCGGTCGCCCGCGGCTTGCCGGATCATCCCCATCAAATAATACACCGCGGCGTCCGGTCCTTTCCGGTGGATCTGCCGTTCACAGGCCGCGATCGCCTCGTCGTATCGGCCCAGGTTGGCCAGCTCCGCGGCCTCGTCCATCGGTGATCGCGGCGGCGATGGTGGGGACGGAGCGGCGGGCTCGGAGACCGGCAGCATCCGGAGCGGCGGCGGCTCGGGAAGCATCCGCCCGGCGAGCATCGGGATCGATAACGGAGCAGGGGGGACATTCAGGTGGGTCGCCCTCCGATGGCAGAAGCAGCCCGACTCGCCGGTCGGAACAAACCTCGGCGCCTGGTCGGGCTCGTCGATCCGGTCGGCGTGGCCGAGAAAGAGGACGCCGTCGTCGGCCACCAGTCGATCGAGGGTCGACAGCACCCGGGCACGCGAGGGACGGTCCAGGTAGATCAGCAGGTTCCGACAGAAGACCACGTCGTATGGGTCGGAGCCGGCCAGAAGCTTCGGGTCGAGTGCATTGCCCTGGACAAACTGGACCGTCGATCGAATCGCCGGGTCGAGCTCGAAGCCACGCGCGTGCGGCCGGAAATGACGACGCCATTCCCCCTCGCCCCGAAAGGCGTTCGCCGAGTAGACCCCACGCCGAGCCATTTCCAGCGACCGGGCGCTCACGTCCACCGCATCCACCCAAAACCGACGCGCCGGGAGCCCGGCGTCGAGCAACGCGATCGCGATCGAGTACGGCTCCTGCCCACCCGCACACGGAATCGAAAGCGCCCGGAACGCCGGCCGACCCGGACGCCCTACCCATCCCTCGCGCACCCGGTCGGAAAGCCATCGGAACGGCCGATCGTCACGGAAAAACCAGCTCTCCGGAACCACCACCTCCTCGATCAACGCCTGCTGCTCGGACTCCGATCCGCTCGCCATCGCCGCGTATTCCGAGACGTCGCGAAGCCCCAGGTCCGCCATGCGCCGCCGCACCGCCACCCCAATCACATGCGGACCCGTCGACGTCGGGTCCAGCCCGATCCGCCTCGCCAGCAGCGACTCAATCTCCTTCTGATCATCGATCATTTGTAATTTGTTATTGATCATTCGTTAGTTGATATCGTCAGGGATTGACGATGCCGCCTCAATCGACAGGTCGGGGCGGATGATCGAGGCGAGGCGATCCACGGCGATCATCGGGACAAAGCTCTGGTCGAGGCGGGCGACTCTCGCCAGATAAGGTGCCCTGGGTAGTTGGACCGGGGCCCGCTCAACCTGCGCCGGGTCGATCGTCGTCAGGTCGATGACATGCTCGGCGATCAGGCCGGCAAGTTGCGGATCCTCCTCACCTCGATTCTGACCCGCCCCCGCAATTTTGACCAGGATGATCCGCGTGCTGAGCCGATTCGCCGATGGTGACGAACCCAGCAAGAGCCCAAGGTCCACCACCGGTACGACCTTCCCCCGATAGGAAAGCAACCCCGCCACAAACCCCGGCGCGTGCGGGACGGCCCGCAGCTCCACCCGCGGCACCACCTCAATCACATCCGCGACGTCCACCCCATACGGCTCGTCGCTCACAGTGAATGTCAGAAGTAGCATTTGTTCTTCGTAATTTGTTACTGGTAATTGGTTTTTTCACTAAGAACCCTCCCGCCACACGCACGGCGCGCCTACTCCTGATTTAACTCCCAATGACCAATTACACAGAACTAATTACTAATTGCAAAGAACTAGGAAAGAGTAAAACGGGAGACTTCTTCCTTGAGTTCGCCGACGGCTTCGCGGAGGCGTTCGGTGGCCTTGTTGAACTCGCGGATGGAGGTGGAGGTCTGGCTGGCGGCCTCGCTGAGCCGGGTCATGGCCTCACGGATCTGGTCGGCGCCCTGCGACTGGACGCGCATTCCCTCGGTGACCTGGTCGAAGCGATGGTGCTGGGCCTGGACGCCACTGATGATCTGGCCAAGTTGTCCGCCAAGCTGTCCGACGTCGCCGACGACCTGACGGACGTTTTCACTGAACTTGTCCATCTCCATCACGCCAGCCGAGACGCTGTACTGCATCTCCTTGACCATGCGCTCGATGTCGAGTGTGGCGACGGCGGTTTGATCGGCGAGGCGGCGGATCTCCCGGGCGACGACCAGGAAGCCCAGGCCGTACTCGCCGGCCTTCTCGGCCTCGATC
>DAHZZC010000780.1 GCA_027435495.1 Planctomycetales bacterium | reverse complement strand
GCGCCGAGGCCGCCGGGGTGCTGGGGATTGAGGCCGGCGTGCCCGCCCTCGCGCGGCCATGAACGGCGGGGCAAGCCCATCGATCGGCGAGATTCGGCGGCACGTCGCGGGCAGGTCCGCTGGAATGCTTCGTCAGGCCGTGTCGCCCCCGTCCTCCTTGGGGATCTCGCGGCGCCAGACTCGGACGATTTTGAGATCGCCATCGAGTTGGGCCCACAATGGTGTGTTCGGCATCCGCAGATCCGGCGGGATGAGTCCCGCGGGCACGTCGCGGGGCGCTCCGCCATCGGCAAGTCCGAGACCTGGATAGAGAAGGATTCGCAGTTCGCCCGGCCGCAGACACGCGAACACGATAGCCGGTATGCGGTCCAACCATTCGCGGGGGTATCCGGGTGACGCTCTCACGGACACCTCCAAACTCGCCGCCGAAGCTTCATCCTATCTCACCCGCACCGCCGGCGGCAGCGCCACCGGCTCGGCCGCCTTCTCGTGACCGGCCATCGCCAGGAAGAACGTCGCCTCGATCGCGAAGGCCAGCACATACGCCACCGGGAACAGCACCCGCGCCCGACGCTGCAACCGACGCGCCGCCTCGATCCCCCTGACATTCAGTCGATGGTGAATGCGGATCACTATCTCGATCGATGATAGCATGAAAAAATAAGATAACAAGGCATGAGAATCAATAAATGTCAGGTAGGCGACCTTTGGCAGGGCGAAGTCGATCGTCATGTTGAAGACGACGATGGAGAGCAGGATCGCGACCGCGGTGCTGATCTGCGGCTGGAGCTGCGCCGGGTCGACCCAGTAGATCCCCCACGAGGCGACCACCAGCAGGATCAGAGGGGTCAGGACGCGCCAGAGGTAGAATGTGCTCTTGCGCTTGACGTCGATCGTCCAGACGAACCGTGGTCGGGTTTCATCCAGGGTCGATTGCCGATTCGTCGATACCCGGGCCCGGACGCCCAGGATGTCCCAGTCGGAAAGGAACGCCGTTTCGTAACGTCCGACCCGCTTCGGCTCGACCCGGAAGACGACGTCGTCGACCGATCGTTCGAACGGCTCGATCAGGACATCCAGGTGCTGCTCGTCGAACGGGAACCGGCGGAGGTTCAGCAGCGTCGCGAACCTGCCGGAGAACCGGATGCGCTCCTCGACCGTTCCGTCGTCCTCGACGTGGAAGGCGACCTCGTTTTGCAACCGGACGGGCTCGAGCGCGTTGACGAAGTCGATATTGGGTGCCCAGAGGTCGTCGCGGAGCATTCGCCGACGCCCCTTGCCCGCCAGCGACGGCACCTTCCAGCTCAGGCTCAGGTAACCGGAGATATCAAAGGATTCCTCTCGTGCGTTGATCCGGGCGAAGTCGACCAGGATCATCCCGACCGAGATTTCCATCGGCCGCGCCGCGTCGGGCGGGAAGGGGACCTTCGTGAACGTCGACAGGTCGTCCGCTGCCCCCTGGGCCGCGACCGTCGGCATTGCCATCAGAACCGCCCACACGAACAGGCCTGGCCTCATTTGCCTTCTCGTCCACACTCGCCGAAGGGGATCACGCGTGAAAGATTACAGATTACAAATCCACTATCGATCGAGATCCTTGTTGGTCGCGGTGATCTCAGCGGGTGTGAGCGGGCGGACGGCGATCGAGCGAATGGCTCCGGTGGTTCGCCAGGCGGCGAATCCGAGTGGCTCGCAGGGCCGGGTTTCGACCCGGGTGCCGACGTGCTTCTCGGCGTGCTCAACGGCGATGATTTCCTTGTCGTCGATCCAGCATCGGATGGCGGCGTCGGTCACGCGGATGCGGAAGCGATACCACTTTTTGTTTTCGAACGGGACCGAGGTCGTCGTTTCGTTCTCGGAGGCGTCCATGCCGTCGAGGCTTGAGAGGCCGGTGACGAATCCGTGCCATCCGCCGTTGACCAGCGTGATGCACGACTTGCCGACCGGGAACGTCGCGGCGGCGAAGAAGTCCTCGCCTTCCACTCGCATGGCCTCGTAGGTTAGCTCGTAATTGGTCCGCGGGAAGTCGGTGCGGGTCGTGGTGATTCCGGTGATCGGCTCGCCGGCACCCAGGACGATCCGGCCGTCCTCGACCCTCACCGCTCCGGCCCTGGTGAAATCGGCCTTCTTCCAACCGTCGAGGGTTTTGCCGTCGAACAGGGCGCGCGGGGTCGTCGGTGCCATCCCGGCGGCAACGACGAGCGCGGCCAGCGTCGCGATCCACGCTGGACGGGGCCGGCTCCGATTTGGACGGGGTTCCAGGCTCGACATCGCGGGTGCTCCTCGGCGGGACGATCGATCACTCATCGACCGACCGAGGATACCACCGCCCGCATGCCGGCTCCACTGGTCGGTTCCTGGTGAAGGAAGAGAAACGTCAGGCCTCGGGTTCCTGCGGCTCTTGCTCTTCCTCGTCGTCGATGTGGTCGCTGGCCTCGGCCTCGGCGACGCCGTCGTCGAGGATGTGCGGCCGGTGGATGGCCCCGTCGCCGTTGGTGACTGCCTCGGGCGGCGCACCGTCGATCTCGGCCTGAACCTCCGCCTCGGTCTCGGCGATTTCCTCGTGGGGGAGCTTCGCCAGGCTACTGACGGTGTCCCCTTCTTCAACCCGGATCAGCCGGACGCCCTGCGTGTTCCGGCCGATCGTCCGGATCGATTCGACCTTCGTTCGGATCACCATCCCCGAGCTGGTCGTCAGCATCACCTCGTCCGATTCGACCACCTTCGCAATCGCGACCACCGGCCCGTTTCGATCGGAGGTCTGGATGTCGATCAGGCCCTTGCCGCCGCGATTTTGAGCCCGGTACTCGGAGAGCGGCGTTCGCTTGCCGTAGCCGCGGGCACAGACGGTCAAAATGCTCGCCTCGTCCTCGACGCCCTCCGCGACGATCATTCCGATGACCTCGTCGCTATCGACCAGGTCGATCCCCTTGACGCCGTAGGCCGGGCGTCCCATCGAGCGGACCTTTGCCTCGTCGAACCGGATCGCCATCCCGTCTCGGGTGCTGAGGATCACGTGCGCGCCGCCGGTCACCCGGGCCACGCCGATCAGCTCGTCGTTCTCCTCCAGCCCCAGCGCGATGATCCCGCGGCCAAGCGGGCGCCGGAACGCCGTCAGGTCGGTCTTCTTGACCGTTCCCCGGCGTGTCACCATGAACAGGCATTCGTCGTCGCGGAACTCGCGGACCGGGACCATCCCCGTCACCCGCTCGCCGTCGCCAAGCTGGAGCAGGTTGACGATCGCCCGCCCGCCCGACGTCCGCGAGGCCTGGGGCAGGTCGTAGACCTTCAGCCAGAAGACTCTCCCCTTGTTGGTGAAGTAGAGGATGTAGTCGTGTGTCGAGGCAACGAACATATGTTCGAGGAAGTCGCCTTCCTTGGTGTTCGTCGCGGTGATCCCGCGCCCGCCTCGGCCCTGGGCGCGATAGGTGCTGGGCGGGAGCCGCTTGATGTAGCCGTCGTGCGTGACCGTGACGACCATGTACTCCTCGCGGATCAGCGCTTCCTTGTCGAAGTCGCCGAGCTCCTCGTCGGAGATGGTGCTGCGCCGTTCGTTGGCGTACTTGCTCTTTAGCTCGCGGAGGTCGGCGCGGATGATGTCGAGGATGAGCCTCTCGTCGGCGAGGATCTGCTCGTAGCCGGCGATGTCGCCCTTGAGCCCGACGTATTCCTGCGCCAGCTTGTCGGCCTCCAGGCCGGTGAGCCGCTGGAGCTGCATCGAGAGGATGGCGTCGGCCTGGTTGCGGGTCAGGCCGGTCGAGGCCTTCGCCTCGGGGTCGTCGAGGGCCCGGCGGAGGATCTCGGCCGAGACCGGCATCATCATCAGGCGGGTGCGTGCCTCGGGCGGGTTGGCCGACGACCGGATCACGCGGATCACCTCGTCGATGTGGTGCAGCGCGATCAGCAGGCCCTCGACGACGTGCGCCCGTTCCTTGGCCTTGCGAAGCTGGTACTGCGTCCGGCGTCGGATCACGTTGACCCGGTGCTCGACGAAGAGCCGGAGCAGTTCTTTTAGCGGGAGCGTGCGCGGCCGTCCATCGACGAGCGCCAGCATGATCACGCTGAAGGTATCCTGGAGCGGTGAGTATTCAAAAAGCTGGTTGACGATGACGTTCGGGTCCTCGCCCTTCTTGACGG
>DAHZZC010000779.1 GCA_027435495.1 Planctomycetales bacterium | reverse complement strand
TTAGAGCGAACGATCGACGGCCTCGGCGACTCGACGGCATTGTTCCATCATCTGTCGGAAGGCGTCGGGTGTGATGGTCTGGGCGCCGTCGCTCGCGGCCTGCTCGGGGTCTTCGTGGACCTCAACGATCAGTCCGTCGGCGCCGGCTGCGATCGAGGCGCGGGCCATTGGCGGGACCAGTCGCGACTTGCCCGTCCCGTGCGAGGGATCGACGACCACCGGGAGGTGGCTCTTCTCGTGGAGGTAGGGGACAGTCGCGAGCGGGAGGGTGAACCGGGTGTGGTCCTCGTAGGTCCGGATGCCGCGTTCGCAGAGCATGACGTTGGGATTGCCGCGATCGAGGATGTACTCGGCGGCCAGAAGAAACTCGTCGATGGTGGCGCTCATACCCCGTTTCAATAAGGTGGGCTTGCCGGAGTCGCCGACGGCCTGTAGGAGCTGGTAGTTCTGCATGTTCCGGGCGCCGATCTGGAGAACGTCGGCATACTCAGCGACCATTGGGACATGCTCGGGCGCCATGACCTCGGTCACGATGGCCAGCCCGGTCTCGGCGCGGGCGGCGGCGAGCATTTTCAATCCCTGTTCCTTGTGACCCTGGAAGCTGTAGGGGCTGGTCCTGGGCTTGAAGGCGCCACCGCGGAGCCCGGTGGCGCCGAGTTCCTTGAGTTTCCGGGCGATGGAAACGATTTGTTCTTCGTCCTCGACGGAGCAGGGGCCGGCAATGACGGCGATTTTGTGGCCGCCGACTTCCAGGCCGCGTGCCTTGACGACGGTCCGCTCGCGCTTGAGTTCCGAGGAGGCCCGCTTGTAAGGGGCCATGATCGGGAGGACCTTCTCGACGCCCTCGCCCGGCTCGAGCGTCTCGGCCAGCCCGACCCGCTCCTCGCCGATCGCGGCGATCACGGTTTGATGCGTTCCCTGGATCACCTGGGGCTTCATCCCGAGCGACTGAATGTGCGCGGCGACGTGCTCGATCTGCGCCGGGGTTGCATCTGCTTTCATGACCACGATCACGGTCGACCGCCCTCCATCGTCAGGGGAATCGGCGTCCCACTCGGGGAGCCGGAACAGGTTCGAGAAATGGAAAAACGCCAGGAGCAAAAAAAGCCCCGGGCCTGTCGGAAGGACAGGGCCCGGGGCCGTTTGTATGCCTCGATAAGAAGATTCGGGAGTCAGGACGACACACCGAACTCGGCCCGGGGTCCAGTCGTGAACGAGGTAAACGTCCACGACGGCCACCAACCGCGGTCGAAGAAGGTGCCGTAAGTCGCCGAGTGGAACCGAGCCACCTCGGTAGGTCTCCCGAAGAAGTTCTGGCACGTGCCGGGACGAGGTCAAGAAAATCTCAAGGATTGGGAACCGGCCGGGCCCGGGGTAGTGCCCCGGACCCGGTCGATCCTGACCGTTGAGTTATGGTCGAAAGTGCGGCTGCCCGACGGGCAACCCGTCGGCTGCCGTTAGGCGAGCCGCCCCTGGTTCTCACTACACACGCGATCACCTCCTTTCGCTCTAGCCTCCCCGGCCCCACCGGAGACCAGCCTCGAGTGGGGGCGGGCTCTAGTCCCTCGCGACACGGTATCGCGAGACGAAAGTCGGCCGACATGGTGTGTTGTCTCTCGACCGACCAAAATACTGTATACGGACCGATGGCGCCGATCAACCGTCTGGGGACGAAAGTTCGGGTGGGAGCGAGGGCGTGCCGGAGCAGTCTCTAGGATCGCGGCGTGGCGTCAGATAAAATGCACGAACGGGCGGCGATCGACCGCGTGGCCCATTCCCATTTCGTGGCGAGTCTGCAAGATGCTGGCCAAGCGGATCATCCCCTGCCTGGACGTGAATCGTGGGCGAGTGGTCAAGGGGACAAATTTCCTCAATCTTCGGGACGCTGGCGACCCGGTTGACGTGGCGGCCCGCTACGACGCCGAGGGAGCGGACGAGTTGGTCTTTCTCGACATTACGGCGAGCCATGAGGATCGGGGCATCCTGCTAGATGTGGTTCGGCGGACGGCCGAGGTCTGCTTCATGCCGCTGACGGTTGGCGGGGGGATTCGCGGGGTCGAGGATGTTCGGACGCTGCTGAATGCTGGTGCGGACAAGGTTTCGATCAACTCGGCGGCGGTTCGGGATCCGGAACTGGTCCGTCGGGCCTCGCGGCGGTTCGGGAGCCAGTGTATCGTGGTCAACATCGATCCGAAGCGGGTGTTCCGGGATGGTCGGGAGGTCTGGGAGGTCCATATCAATGGCGGCCGGATCGCGACCGGGCTGGAGGCCGTGGCCTGGGCCCGCGAGGTTGAGCGGCTCGGCGCCGGCGAGATTGTCCTGACCAGCATGGACGCCGACGGTACGAAGGCGGGCTATGACCTGGAGATGACACGAGCGGTGGTTGAGGCGGTTGGAATTCCGGTGGTCGCCTCGGGCGGAGCGGGGCATCCGGAGC
Source organism: Planctomycetales bacterium (assembly GCA_027435495.1). Lineage (GTDB taxonomy): Bacteria > Planctomycetota > Planctomycetia > Isosphaerales > Isosphaeraceae > JAKAUH01. The sequence continues at coordinate 820 of DAHZZC010000779.1, read as the reverse complement.
ATCTGGCCGCGGCCCTGGCGGATCCTCCAGCCGGCGCGGGGGCCTCGGCCGCACTGGCTGCCAGTATCTTTCATTACGGTGAGTTCACGATTGCCGAGACGAAGGAGTTCCTCGAAGGCCGGGGCCTGCCGGTCCGCCGGGTGCCGGCTCGGCCACGTCGCGGGGCCGAGGCCGCCGCGCTGGGGGCGACCTGAGGCGACGAATCCCGGCACGTTTCTCCGGATATTTTGATCCCTTTCCGCTCCGTCCTCCGGTCTGAATCGAATCGAATCCGTGGTATCCGACCCGCAGGAGTCCAGCCCATGGCGACGGCCGTCGAGACCTCCGTCGAATCAATGCCCAACGAGCCGGAGGCCAACAAGCTTTTCCGGATGGTGATGAAGTACAAGGGCTCCGACCTGCATTTGAAGGTCGGGCTCGCCCCCGCCATGCGGCTGGCTGGCGTGCTCCGGACGATGCAATTGCCGGTGCTCACCAGCGCCGACATGGAGCGGTTGATGTTCCCGCTCCTCACGCCCCGGCAGAAGGAGATCCTCGAAACCACCGGCGGTGCCGACTTTGCTCACATCATCTTCGACCCCAACGGCGACGAGACCCGCTTCCGGGTCAACCTCTTCAGGCAGCGCGGGCGGCTGAGTCTCGTGGCGCGGCGAGTGAATACCTCGATCCCCGACTTCGAGGGCCTCGGCCTGCCCCCCGTCCTCGGCGAGATCGCCAGCCACGACCAGGGCATCGTCATCCTGGCCGGCGTCACCGGCAGCGGCAAGTCGACGACCATTGCCTCGATGCTCAACTACGTCAACTCCCGCGAGCGGTGCCA
>DAHZZC010000778.1 GCA_027435495.1 Planctomycetales bacterium | reverse complement strand
GAGGATCGGCCGAGATCGATGTTGGCGATTTGGATCGCCGAAGGCAAGTCCCGGCGAGCGTCGGCCCGGCTTGCGGCCGTCGACGGGGGACGTGATAATTTCACCAGGCAAGCGACGACGGCAACGCCCCGGACGCCCGGCGAGAGGAGGGATGCGGTGCCATCGGAATCCCCGCGGGGGCCTGGATCCCTGGAGGACTATCGCGACTATCTCCGGCTACTGGCGAGGTCGCACATCCCCTCCGGCCTGCGCGGGCAGCTCGACGCCTCCGACGCCGTCCAACTGACCTTGCTCAAGGCTCACGAGAAGCAGGAGCAGTTCCGTGGCACGACCGATGTCGAGCTGCGCGCCTGGCTCCGGACGATCCTGGCCCGGATCCTCGCCGACGCGACGAGGGTCAACCGTCGCCGCCGGGGTGACAGGATCCGATCGATCGAGGCTTCGCTCGACCAGTCGTCGGCTCGACTGGAGGCGTTCCTGGCCGCCGAGCAATCGGCGCCGAGCGAGCAGGCGATGCGGGCCGAGCAGACCGTCCGGCTCGCCTCGGCACTCCGGCAACTACCGGACGACCAGCGGTCCGCGCTGGAGCTACGCTACTTGCAGGGGCTTTCCGTGGCCGATGTCGCCGAGCGGATGGGGCGCGGCCTGGAATCCGTAACGGGCCTGCTCTATCGCGGGATGAAGTCGCTTCGGAGGCTGATGGATGAGACGGCCTGATCCGAACACGCCAGCCGCACCTGATTTTGATCGAGAGGCCCAGATCGTTGCGGTTCTGGCCGCCTACCTCAAGGCGGTCGACGACGGAGAGGCGCCCGACCACCGCGCCTGGTTAGCCAGTCATCCCGATCTCGCCGATGACCTCGCGGGCTTCCTCGACGGCGAGGAGCGATTCCATCGACTCGGCTCGTCAGCTCCGAGGCTTCCCGCGACCGGCGAAAGCCTCGCCGAGGGAACCGACTTCGGCCCGTATGTCGTCCTGGGAACCATCGCCCGCGGCGGGATGGGGATCGTCTACCGGGCCCGGCACAAGGCCCTCGATCGGCTGGTGGCCCTCAAGATGATCCTCGGCGGCGAGCTGGCTGGCGAGGAGGATCATCGCCGGTTCCGCGACGAGGCTGGTGCGATCGCACAACTCGACCACCCGAACATCGTCCCGATTTTCGAGGTCGGCGAGCACCGAGGACACGGCTTCTATGCGATGAAGCTGATCGAGGGGGGCGGTCTCGATCGTTCACCGTTCACCCCGCGCGATCCCCGGGGGGTCGCCCGGATGATGGTCGATGTGGCGAGGGCCGTCCACCATGCGCATCAGCGGGGCATCCTCCACCGCGACCTCAAACCCTCCAATATCCTGATCGACCATGAGGGCCGGCCGCACGTTGCCGACTTCGGCCTGGCGAAGCGGCTCGGGCCTGATTCCGCCGAGGCGACCCGGACGGGCCTGGTCCTCGGGACGCCGAGTTACATGGCTCCCGAGCAGACGTCGAAGGGTCCCGGCGCTCTCACGACGGCCACCGATGTCTACGGCCTGGGGGCCGTGCTCTACGCCCTGCTGGCCGGCCGGCCGCCGTTCCGCGGCGATTCGATTCTGGAGACCATCGAGCAGGTCCGGATCCGAGAGCCCGAGCCCCCGTCTCGCCCCGGAGGAGCGATCGACCGCGACCTCCAGACAATCTGCCTGACCTGCCTGCGCAAGGAACCCGATCGCCGTTACCCGTCGGCTGCCGCGATGGCCGATGACCTCGAACGCTGGCTGGCCGGCGAGCCGATCTCCGCCCGACCCATGCGAAATATCGAGCGAGTCGCTCGGTGGGTCCGCCGTGAGCCCCTCAGCGCTGGTCTCGGAGCCGCCGTCCTTCTTCTGGCCGCCTCCGGTGTGATCGGCCTGGTCGCGAGCAACCGGATGATCGCCCGAGAGCGTGACGAGGCCCGCGCCCAACGCCGGATCGCCCAGGAGCGATCACGGCAGGCACGGCGGGCCGTCGACGATATGTACACACGCGTCGCCGAGCGCTGGCTGTACGACCAGCCGATGTTGACCGGAGTCCATCGCGAGTTTCTGGAGAAAGCCCTGAGGTTCTACGAGTCTCTCGCAGACGACGATGGTGATCCCTCGATCGAGGTCGATCGAGCAAGGGCCCTCGGGCGGATGGCCTGGATCCGGCTCCGCCTCGGTCGCCCGGACCGCGATCTGGAGCTGCTCGATCGGCCTGTTCGTCTCCTGAAAGCGCTTTGCTCGCGCGAGCCCAACCGCCTCGACTACCTGGAAGAACTCGGCGACGCCTACTCGAACCTCGGCGCCGTTCTCTCCGAACAAAGGCTCTGGGAGCCGGCCAACCTTGCGATCGAGGGCGCCGCGGACGCCTATGCGGAGCTGGTTCAGCGTCGGCCGACGGAGCCGACGTATCGGACCTCGATGGCCCTCGCACGGGCGAAGCTGGGGATTCAATATCAATCGATCGGCCGGGCAATCGAGGCGCTCCGACTCGGCCGCGGCGCCCTGACCGCCCTTGACGACCTGGCGCGCGACCTCCCCGGTCGGTCAGGCCCACAGGGCCTGGGTGCCCGAATGCGGGTGCTGGAAGAGCTGGGCTGCATTCTGGCTGACAACCGCCAGTTTGACGAGGCCGCGCGGGTCCTCACCGAATCGCTGGCGATCGCTGGCCGGCTCCCCGCCGGGACAGTCTCGCGTCAGGATCTCTCCCACCGAACCGGCCACATGGGAATCCACCTGGCGCAGGCACTCGACCAGCTCGGCCGGGACGACGAGGCGGAATCCACGATCGGTCAGGCGCTCTCGCATTTCGAGCAACTCGCCCGAGACTACCCGGATCTCCCTCCGTATCAAGTGGACCTCGTCGATGCAAGACTCGTCCGGTCGATGATCCGGGCGCGGACTGGCCATCGGGCCGAGGCGATGGAAGAGGTCCGCCGGCTCGTCGAGCGAGCGGAGGCGCTCGCTTCGTCCTATCCCGACCTGGTCCTCTGCCGTCGAACACTGCTGGCGACGCTCCTCCAGTTGGGCCGCCTGCTCGGCGAGCCGACGGGCGATTCGGCCGAACGCCTTCGGATCACACGGCGCGCCATCCAGGTCGCCGAGGGCCTCGCCGCGATCGACCCGTCCGGCGTCCATCCCCGCCATCAACTCGCCTGCGCCCGGCTCGACCTGGCAAGCATCGCGCCTGATCCTGAGATCGCCCGCGACCAGCTCGGCCACGAGATCGAGGCACTCGAGCGGCTCGTCCGCGAATGTCCGGACCTTGTCGCCTTCCGGCAATCGCTGGCGATGGCCCACGCCGCCCGCGGCGATCAATACCGTCGCGAGGGCTCACCAATCAAGGCCGTCGCCGCTTACCGAGAGGCCAGGGCGGTTTTTTCCGAGGTCGCCCGGCGGGCCGAGGACGATCCGGAGTTCACCTCGACCTTCGCGCGATTCCTGTCGATCTGCCCCGCGACGGAGGTTCGCAACCCCGCCCGAGCGGCCAGTCTCGTTCGCCATGCCCTCCCACGGTTTCCTCGCCGAGGCGAACTTCCGAGCGCCCTCGCCCTGGCCTGCTACCAAGCCGGCGACCTCTCGGGCGCCATCGCCGCCGCCGAGGAATCCCTTCGGCTCGGAAACGGCGAAGGTGAAACCGACCGCCTCATCCTGGCCCTCGCCTACCAGCGCTCCGGCGACAAGGACCGCGCCAGGCGCTGGACCCGGCTGGTCTCCACGGTACTTTTTGACCTCCGCGACGAGGCCGCCAAAATCCTCGCTCCCCTCGACCAGACCCATCCGAGCTCCGAAGACTGGCCGCCATAACTCCTTTCCATACAACATATTGCGATCGATTCGTGATTTTTCTCGGAAGATTGCGTGAGATCCGGTTGCCTCGCGACGTCCTGTCTCATTATGTGGACCTCGTCTCATCAAGGTTTGTGGACCGCTTTGCTGGCCGTCGCGATGCTCGCCGCCCTGTTCGGATCGGGCTGCGGATCGGGCGCCGGTGCCGACCCGCTGAAAGATCCCCGGATCGAGAAAGCCGTTGAGGACGTTCGCACGGGGAAGGAAAATCCGCGGAAGCTCCGGAACCTGATCAATGAAAAGGTTACCGGAAAAGAATATCGCGAGAAGATCATTCCAAAATCGCTGGGGAGGTCCCGCCGATCGCGATGAGATGACGGAGGGCCGGCCTCTCCCGCCGCGCCCGCGCCTGGCGACCGGGCTCTCGGACCGTTCGGCTCGCCGAAGAACTTCCTCTCCCATCCTGCGTCCGAGATCAACGTCCGATCCGAGCCCTTCTGGGGGGATTCGCCATCATGACCACGCCTCATTCGGGCGCGCTCCGACATCGGCAGCGCGGCTTCACGCTGATTGAACTGCTCGTGGTGATCGCGATCATCGCGATACTGATCGCACTGTTACTTCCCGCCGTGCAAGCGGCACGCGAGGCTGCGCGGCGGGCCCAGTGCACCAACAACCTCAAGCAGATCGGTCTCGCCGCGA
>DAHZZC010000777.1 GCA_027435495.1 Planctomycetales bacterium | reverse complement strand
ATGTCCTTGCCTCCCCAACCGAAACCGCCGGTACGACCTCGATACGGACCAACTCCGACCGGGTCGCCCCGGCCCACCGGCGACCGGCCGGTTCGCGCGACCCCTCGCGGATCTTATCGCGTTCGCTCCGGGCGCTCCATCTCAACCTCCACACCCAGAGCGAAGGGCCATGTTGCCGATTCTCAACGTTTTCGGAGTCGTCCTTGAATCCCGGAGATTTCCGCGGCTATCATGGGTTTTGATGGCGGAGTCGCCGCCTCTTGTGACCCGTTTCCAAAGCCCGGCCGATCCCGGGGCCGATCCGGCCTCGCGGCGGGACGTGCGAGTCCCCCCCCGCGCGGCAGGCCCTTGAACAAAGGCGAGAGTCCCCGAGAGGGGTTTTCCTAGCGATGAGACGATCCTTCCGCAACTCCTGGCGGTTCGCCGCCCTGTTAGCCCTCGCCGCGATCGGCTCCGCCGCACCCGAGGCCCGCGCCGGAGCCATCACCGTGTCCGGGGGATACTTGCCAACCGGCGATCCGAGGTTTCTGTATGTCTTCGATGTCAACCTGAACCCGAACTATACGCTCCAGTACGGCGACAGCTTCACCATCGACGGCCTGCCAGGCGTCACGAATACCGCCGGCTCACCCAGCTACGTCTCCGGCCCCTACAGCACCTATTTCGGCAACGCCTCCATCGATGAGACCAACTCGACCAGCCCGTATTCTTCCAACGTCACCTGGACCTATCGCGGGAACACCACGCTCACCGGTTCGCTCGACCTGGGGACGTTCTCCATCTACACGACCTACAACTACCCGACCGGCACGCAAACGCCCTTCCCATCCGGCGAGACCTCCCCGAACGTGAGTTACACCTACAACATCGGCGGCAACACGGGGAGCGGCTCCTTCACCATGTCGGCGGTGCCCGAGCCCTCGTCGATGATCCTGCTGCTGATCGGTGGCGCCGTCCCGGCCGGCGCGGTCCTCTGGCGCCGGATGCGACCCGCTGCCTAGTCCGCACATCCCGACCGGGAACGGCCTCCTCTCAGACACCGTTCCCGGCCCCCCTCGCTCTCGTTCCTCGTCCTCGCGCACCATCCTCCCGCTGCGCGGCTAATCCGGCATCCCGGCGATGGATCTCTCGTCGCTGATTCGATCGCCGTTTATCCTGGCCTGGCCTGGTGGATGTGTTCGCAGGCTCGGCGCTTCGGATTGCCCGATTGGGCGATCTGGGGTATGGTCGGCGTCCGGCCGAGCCGGAACGCCGCCGGGCTGGCCATCCGATCGGAACGGAATGGGTCCACAACAAGGAGGAAGCCATGAACAGGACCGCCCGACGCACACCGACCTTCGACGCGATGGAGGGCCGGCTCCTGCTCTCGGCGACGATGCCCAACGCCCCGCACCATCCCCATCGCGCCCCGATGGTTCATCGGGCCGAGGCGCAGGTCACGCACATCATGCTCAACGGGGTCGTCTCGGGGATTCCCAACGGGACGGTCGGCCAGGACGGCATCCACGTCTCGACGTTCTTGCTGTCCGGGCAGGTCCAGACGCTGAACCACGTCTCGGCCTCGCTGGCGCTGACGGATACCGTGATCGCGCCCGGGCACCAGCCCAACCTGAGCAACGCAACGCTCACTCTCGCCAACAGTAAAGGAAGCGTGCAAATCAAGACAGCGGCGGGTCCGTCGAACCGCTACATTTTCATCGTGACCGGCGGAACCGGTCCGTATGCCTCGGCGTACGGGTCGGGAATCCTCGCGATCCGGTACAACCAGGGGCTGCACGAGTACCAGATCGGGATCAAGTCGGCGAAGCGGTAATCCCTCCCGCGCTCGTCGCTGCATTTCGTCCGGCTTCCTCGAGTCTCGATCGCGCGAGCCCTCCGCCGGCCATCCCGGCGATCGAGATGCGGATTACGGCCCACTGACCCCCAGTTTTCGCCCCGCGACGGCCCGGGCGATCTCGCCGGCCATCTCGGAGAAGGCGTCGTGATCGTTGGGGATCTCGGCGAAGACCTCGATTGGGGCCCCCGCCTGGGCAGGACCGCCCGACGGGCGCGCCCGGACTCGCTGTTCGACAAGGTCGTAGACCCCGTAAACCACCCGGACCGCCTCTGTCCCGACGTCGAGCCGCTCGACCTCGCGGCGGACGTCGTAGGCCGTGATCGCGGCGTTGACGTAGACCGACGCCTCCACCAGCGCCGATCGGTACGCCGGATGCCGCGACACATTCGGTCCGACCAGCCGGTCGAGGGCCGTCGCGGCGCCCCGGACAGCCACCTGAATCCGGTCGACCAGCGACCGGAGCGAGTGCGTGAACGCAATGTTGGCGTAATCCTTGGGCGCCAGGTAGGAGTCGACGGCGGCCCCGACCGCTCCGCACGAACTATGTCCGAGGACGATCAGAAGCTTCAGGCTGTCTCCCAGGTGGTTCACCGCGAACGCGATGCTCCCCAGGCACTCCACCCCGAGCACGTTCCCGGCCACCCGGATCACAAACAGATCATTCAGCGATTGATCGAAAATGCGCTCGATCGGCACGCGCGCATCCGAACAGCCCAGCACGAGAGCAAACGGTGTTTGCACCGGTGGCGCGTTGGAGAGCGTGGGCATCCCGAGCGACATCGGGTCGGAGGGGATCACCAGCGGTCCCTCGGATCGCTCTCCCAGGAACTCGCGCTGAACCCGGCCGACGATGCTGGCATACCGCTCGTGTCCCTGGCGGAGGGACTCGATGGCGGCCTCCGCGTCGTCGAGTTGACGAGGAACGATCGGCGTGTAGGGGTCGTACCGGTAGATAATATCCATGTCGGTCCGCTGGGAGGCCCTCGTTCGGTTCCGTCGGGGCATACCGGGTGCTTGCCCGGGACGTACAATGGTCTGGGGATCGGACGATGTCTCGCCGGTTCCTGGGCTGATGGGATATCATAGGGATCTTGAGGTCCGATCGCGAGCGCTCTTCTTCGGGCGAGGTCGGATCTGGGTGGCCCCAGGGCGGGGAATCGGAACGAAGTGGCGCCTCGGACCTCGCGAGGGATCCTCGCCAGGCCCCGCCGGTCGGGTCGAAGGCATCGACCCCGAATCGTTTTCTTCTCATCGTCTTGCATCCAGCGCCCCCGAGCCCGATGTTGGGGCCGGGCGGAGATCGGGGCGACCATGTTCCAGTTCCCGTTCCAGCCCAATGCCGAAGCGATCCCTTTCGCGACGACGGTGCTTATTGCCGGGTGGCTCTCGGTGCTGGCCTGGCATCGCCGTCGCCTCGGGTCGGTCCCCATCGCGACGGCCTTCGCGGCGATGATGGCCGGCGAGGTGGTCTGGGCGCTCTTCGAGGCCGTCGAGCTGGTGGTCGATTCCGAGCCGATCCAGCGGGCCTGCTTCGCCCTGCGGGCCGCGGGTGCCTCGATCACGATGCTCGGCCTGCTCGCGTTTGTCCTCGGATACACCGGGCACGACCGTTGGCTCGCCCCGCGCCGGTTCACCGCGATCGCGGCGCCCTCGGTCGTCCTGACGCTCCTGGCCTGGACCAACTCCTGGCATCACCTCTACTGGAGATCGATCGAGAGCGCCTCAATCGACGGCCACAGATTTGCCGTGGCGACCCACGGACCCGCCTTCTCGGCGCACCTGACCGTCTGCTATGCGATGGCCGCCGCTTCGGCCCTGCTCCTGGTCTTCGCCCTGATCCGATCCGCCGGTATCTTTCGGGTTCAGGCCGCGATCATGCTCCTGGGCCTGATGGTCCCCTGGGTCGTCAACGCCCTGGAGCTTTTCCATGTCTTCGGCTTCGTTCACGTCGACACCGTGGCGCTCGCCTTCGGGGTGACCGGCCTGGCGTTCTTCCCGGCGCTTGGGCGGTATCGCCTGCTCGACCTCCGGCCGGTCGCCTGGGAGACGGTCGTCCGTCGGATGGACGACGCCGTCGCAGTCCTCGACAGACGCGCCCGGATCCTCGAGTTGAATCCGGCCGCCGAGCGCTTCCTCAGCCTGCCGAGGGCCCGCGCCCTCGGCGAGCCGGTCGCCCGGGCGCTGGCCAGATGGCCCGCGCTGGCCGATCGGCTCGACCCGATCCAGGGCCCGATCGAGCTGACGATCGACCTCTCCACCGCAACCGATGGCGAGAGCCCGGCCATGACCTGCGAGATTCGCCTCTCCCCGCTCGTCGGACACCCGGCCGAGGGCGGCGGATGGCTCCTGGTTGTCCACGACATCACCGCCCGCCGCCGAAGCGAGGCCGACCAGGCCCGGGCCCTCCGCGAGCACGCCGCGAGGGCCGAGGCCGAGGCCGCCAACCGCGAGAAGGACCGGTTCCTCGCCACCCTCAGCCACGAATTCCGCACCCCGCTCAGCCCCATCCTGGCGACGGTCGCCGTGATCCTCGAACGGCCCGAGACTCCCGAGTCGATTCGTCCCGCCCTCGAAATGATCCGGCGCAATGTCAACCTGGAAGTCCGCCTGATCGACGACCTTCTCGACCTGACCCGCGTCCGAGGCGGCAAGCTCCATTTGAAGCGCGAGCTGGTCGACGCCCACGAGCTGATCCACCGCGTCGCCGAAATCTGCAGGGACGATCTGAACCAGGCCGGCCTGGCCCTCATCCTGGAACTCTCGGCACGACGGCACGACGTCCACGCCGACCCGATCCGGCTCCAGCAGGTCTTCTGGAACCTCGTGAAAAATGCGATCAAGTTTACCCCGGCTGGAGGGATCATCACGATCCGGACCCGCGAGGGCGGCCCTGCGATCGCCCTCAACTGCGAGCACGTGCCCGGAAGGCTCGTGATCGAGGTGATCGACACCGGGATCGGGATCGAGCCGGCAACCCTCCCCCGGATCTTCCAGATGTTTGAACAGGGAGGCAACGAGGCCGCCCGCCGATCCGGTGGACTGGGCCTCGGACTGACCATCAGCCGATCGATCGTCGAACGCCACGGCGGCGACCTCTCCGCCGCGAGCGACGGACCCGGACACGGTACGACGTTCACCGTCGAACTGCCCACCGCCTCGGCCCCGCCCAGGGGCGGCGTCCCGACGATCGAACCGATGGACGAGACCCGCAAAGTTCCCCGCCGTACCCTCCGCATCCTCCTGGTCGACGACAACGCCGACACCCGGTCGGCCCTCTCCGAACTGTTGACCCGGCGCGGCCACGAGGTCCAGGTGGCCGATGGGGTCGCCTCGGCGACCCTTCTGGCCGCCTCGAACCACTTCGACCTGCTCATCAGCGACATCGAGCTGACCGACGGGACCGGCTTGCAACTCCTGCAATCGATCCGCTCCGACCGTCCGATCGCGGCGATCGCCCTCTCGGGCCTCGGTTCGTCCGACGACCTGGAGATGTCCCGATCGGCCGGCTTCGCGATGCACCTGATGAAGCCGATCGACCTGCCCACGCTCGAGGCCGCGATCGACCGCCTCGCCCACACCCAGTTCGATATCGCCGAAAGCCTCCTCGCCGACTGAGTCAAGGCGGCGAGTGACAACGATCTCTTACGGCGGCAAAAGTAGGGTCAGGCTGGAATGCTGAACCTTCTTGAGCGTCTAGTTTGCCAGCGTCATAAGCAGCCACGCGGATCGCCGGCTGGAGCCGGCTCCTACAGGTCGGAGGTGATCTCCCCGCCACAGGCATCACCGGCGGGTGCCAGCTTCCATAACCACAATGGGCCTGTCCATTGCGAAGGACGGAACCGATCGCCCATGTAGGAGGGAGCTCCCGCTCCCGACCCGGTCGAAGCCCAAGGTGACGCACTACAAAGGAGAGACTGGGCCAAAGCGCAAGGACTCATGAAGATCGCCGGCTGGAGCCGGCTCCTTTCTATGAAAGCCTGTGGGTTGTCAAGTGCTCCCTGTGATTTTCCTCGGCCCGGTCTTCGGGGCCGACGGCCATCGATCGACGGACGACGATCGGACGACCCGCCG
>DAHZZC010000776.1 GCA_027435495.1 Planctomycetales bacterium | reverse complement strand
GGACGGGACGCAGGTTGACGTACTGGTCGAACTCGCGGCGGAACTTGATAAGACTCCCCCAGAGCGAGATGTGATCGGGAACCTTCGCCGGCCAGCCGACGGCGCCGTAGAAGAGAGCGTCGTGGCCGCCGATTTGATCCTTCCAGTTGTCAGGAAGCATGGCGCCGTGGGCGAGGTAATAATCGCAGCTCGCGAAGTCGAAATGGTCGAAGGCAAGGGCCAGGCCGAATCGCTCGGCGGCCCTTTCGAGGACGCGAAGGCCCTCGGGAACGACCTCCTTGCCAATGCCGTCGCCGGGGATCACGGCGATCCGGGAAGCTGCCATCGTCGAGGACTCCGCGGGGTGGGATTCGTCATCGAGAACAGGGTAACGCTCCCTTCTCGCGGCGTCGAGGATTCCGGTAGTATTTGAGAACGACGAATTCCCTCCAGGCGCGAGAGGACGGCGATGGAAACGATCACGACCCGGGCTCAAATCGATTCGGGCGGTATGCTCCGCCTCGAGCTTTCGACCGGTCTTTTGCCTGGGCCGGCAGATGTCGTCCTCGTGGTGAATCGGGCCGCGAAGCCGACCACCGGATCCGCGACCAGCCTTTCGGGGAAATTTGCCGCCTTCGCGCCCCGGGCCATCGATCTCGTCGAGGAAGTACGGGAGATCCGACGACGGACGAACCGGGAGGCCCAAGGGCTTCCCGAATGACCTACCTCTTCGATACTCACGCCCGCTTCTGGCATCTCTTCGATCCGGCGAAACTCTCCCCGGCTGCTCGCCAGGCGATCGAAGATGGCGAGGCCGGTAAGGACGGTCTGGTTGTCCTGTCCCTGGTTCTCGCAGAGTTATATTACATCCTGTTGAAGTTTCAGGTGGACGACCTGTTCCCTGAGATTCTCGATGCTCTGCTGGCCATCCACATTATCAAATTGAGACAATTCTCCTGGTTGATATCAGAAGCCTGGCTGCTTACCCGGAAATCACGGAGATGCACGACCGACTGATTGCGATCGCGAGCAACCGGCTCGAAGCCACCCTTATCACGAAGGATCGAACAATTCAGGCATCGCCACGAGTCGCCTGGGTCTGGTGAGACATGCCAGGTGCGCAAATGGTCCGAGGTCCGGGGACTCCGGCCCCAGTGCCTGACCTGTGGGCCCGGATTTACCCGAATTCGAGAGTAGCACGCACGTCTCAGAGCAGGATACCACCGCAGTTCCCGGCGAGCGTCCGGCCGAGAAGTGCTCTGGTCTACACTGAATTCCGAAAGTCGAGCACAGGTGCCTCGGGACCTTCTGAGGATCGGGCCGATCCCGGCCCATGTTCATCCATGCCGATCTACATCGACGCCGACGCCTGTCCGGTCAAGGAGGAAGTGTACCGCGTCGCGCGCCGGTACAGTATCAAGGTGATCGTCGTGGCCAACGCGCCGATCCGGGTGCCGACCGACGAGCTGGTCGAGCTGGTCGTTGTCCCGGGCGGGTTCGACGCGGCCGACGATCGGATCGCTGAGGGCGTGGGGTCGGTCGACATCGTGGTGACGTCCGATATCCCTCTGGCCGACCGATGCCTCCGCGCCGGGGCGCGGGTGCTCTCGCCGAGAGGCATCCCTTTCACCGAGGACGATATCGGCCACGCCCTGGCCACCCGCGCCCTGCTGGAGATGCTCCGCCAGTCGGGCGAGCACGGCGGCGGACCGCCGCCGTTTGCAAAGGCCGATCGATCGCGGTTCCTCGGCAAGCTCGACGAGATGATCCAGGCGATCCGACGCCGCAAGGGACACTGACGGGCCCTCCGTCCGTGCGATTACCGGCCTGCGTCCGTCACCTTGAGCTTCACGTTGCGGAACTCGATCCGATAGCCCTCGGCCTCGACGCCGACGTAGCCGCTGGGGACCTCGCAGTCGTCCCATCGGTTGGTGATCGCCCCGTTAACCCAGAGCGTCATTTCCTTTCCCTTGCAGGCCAGTTCGAAGGTATTCCACTCGCCGGCCGGTTTGACGCGCGAGGGTCTTGCCTGCTTCGAGAGGTTGACCCGCTTCAACTTCCCGTCGGCCTCGGTCTCGCCGAAGATGTAGCCGCCGGAGGCGTCGCCGGTCTGTGCCTGGTGCCATATTCGGGCGTCGATCGAGTTGCGGGCGTACATTCCCGAGTTGTACTTGCCCTTCTTTCCCTCGACCGGAGTGAACCGCCACTCGACGTGGAAGATACCGTCGCCGACAGGGCGGTCCCATCGGAGCCATTCGTGGCCGCCGTCGCCCGCGCAGACGAGGTGGCCGGTCGCCGGGTCGATCGACCACTGTGATCGAGGATTCAACTTCCCCTTCGGCGGGATCGGCCCGCGGACCCATCCGTTCAGCTCGGGTCCGGCCTTGGCGAGTAAATCCGTCCAGCCGCTCGGGTCGCGCTCCAGGGCGGCGGGCGATTCCGACTCCTGGGCCATCGACACGCCAGCGGTCGAGGCCAGCAGGACCGCGGGCAGCATCAGACGCGCGAATCGCATCGTTCGAGAACTCCACAAGAGACAACGATCGGGACCGGATCGACGCCCCCAGAGTGTAACCGGCCGGTCGGCGGTTCGCGCCGGTCAACCGCCGCGGTTTGGCCGGGCTTGAGCGTTGGCGGAGCCCGTGCGAGACTGGAGTCCGTGGAGATTTCCGCGAGCCCCATCGGAGGCAACGGCCATGCGCCCCATCACGGCCGAATCGAAAACGATCGTCTATCCCGACAGCGACGGGAAGCCCATGGCGGAGAATACGCTCCAGTACCGTTGGATCGTGACCATCAAGGGAGGACTCGAAGTCACCTTTCTCCACGATCCCAACGTTTTCGTCGCTGGCGACCTGCTCTGGTATCCGGTGGAAGGAAACCCGAAGATCCGGATGGCGCCCGATGCTCTCGTCGCCTTCGGCCGGCCCAAGGGCGAGCGGGGCTCGTATCGGCTCTGGGAGGAAGACGGCATCCCGCCTCAGGTCGTCTTCGAGGTACTCTCGCCCGGCAATCGCGCCGGGGAGATGGCCCGGAAATTTGAGTTTTATCAGCGATACGGTGTCGAGGAATACTACATCTACGATCCCGACCGAGGGACGCTCCGCGGCTGGCTCCGGCACGGCCGGGTGCTGGAGGAAATCCCCCAGATGGCCGGATTCGTCAGCCCTCGACTGGGCATCCGTTTCGAGCCGGGTGAAGGCCCCGACAACCTCGCGATCTATCGGCCCGATGGTAGCCGGTTCCAGTCGTTCGAGGAGACGTCGGAACGGGCCGAGGCTGAGCACCGCCGCGCCGAGGCCGAACGCCATCGTGCCGAGGCCGAACGGCGGAACGCCGAGGCCGAACGCCATCGGGCCGAGCGCTACCTGGCAAAACTCCGCGAACTGGGGATCGAGCCCGATTGATCCCGATTTGTGAGGGTCCTCGATGATGATCCGACGTCTCGCCCCGATGGCCATGCTGGCGATGATCGCGACAGCCCACGCCGAGGCCCCCGTCCTTCGCGCCGGTGCCTCGGCCGTCGACCTCGCGCCCGGACGCTTCCCGGTGATCGTCAACGGCGGGTTCCTCGCCGCCCACGCCGATCGGCGGAACGACCCGATCCGCGCCCGGGCGCTCGTCCTCGACGACGGCACGACCCGGCTGGCGATCGTCGTGGTCGATAGTTGCATGTTGCCGCGCGAGTTGATCGATCGCGCCAAGGCCCTCGCCCGCGAAAAGACCGGCATCCCGGTCGACCGGATGCTGATCTCGGCGACGCACACCCACTCGGCGCCCTCGGCGATGGGGGCGCTCGGCACGCCGCCCGACTCCGATTACGTCGCGGGCCTACCGCCGAGGATCGCCGAGGCGATCGTGCGCGCCGTCGCGAACCTCGAGCCCGCACGCGCCGGCTGGGCGGCCGTCGACGATCCCGAGCACACCCACTGCCGACGATGGATCCGGCGCCCCGACCGGATGCTCACCGACCCCTTCGGCGTCCGGAACGTCCGGGCCAACATGCACCCCGGTTATCAAAATCCCGACGCCATCACCCCCGCCGGACCGGTCGACCCGGCACTCACGGTGCTGGCGGTCCGGTCGACGACTGGGCGGCCGATCGCCGTTCTGGCGAACTACTCGATGCACTATTACGGGGCCGATCCCGTCTCGGCCGACTACTACGGCCGGTTCGCCGATTCACTCGCCCGACGCCTCGGCGCCGATCGCCCGGCCGGCCCGAAGGCGCCTCCGTTCGTCGCGATGATGTCGCAGGGGACCAGCGGCGATCAGATGTGGATGGACTACGGCGCCCCGAAGAAATCCCCGGGCCTCGACGCCTATGCCGACGCCGTCGCCGAGACCGCCGAGCACGCCTGCCGGGCCGTCGAATACCGCGACGATGTCCGGCTGGCGATGGCCGAGTCGACCCTGACTTTGGATCGCCGCCTCCCCGATGCCGAACGCCTGGCCTGGGCGCGCGGCGTGATCGCCGCGATGAAGGGCCGCGACGAGCCCCAGACCCTCCCCGAGGTCTACGCCCGAGAGGCCGTCTTCCTCCACGACGACCCGCGCCGTGAGCTGAAATTGCAGGCGATCCGGATCGGCGGCCTGGCGATCGCCGCCATCCCAAACGAGGTTTATGCGATCACCGGTTTGAAGCTCAAGGCCCGAAGCCCACTTCCTCTGACGATGAACATCGAACTGGCGAACGGCTCCGAGGGCTACATCCCGCCCCCCGAACAGCACGCCCTCGGCGGCTACACGACCTGGCCGGCACGTACCGCCGGACTGGAAATCCAGGCCGAACCGAAAATCGTCGACGCTGTCCTGGCGCTGCTGGAGAAGGTCTCCGGCAAGCCCCGGCGCACCATCAAATCCTCGAAAACCCCGTACTCCGAAGCCGTCCTCGCCTCGAAGCCGATGGCCTACTGGCGGCTCGACGAGATCGAGGGGACCACCGCGATCGACGCGAGCGGACACGGTCGACACGCCTCCTTCGAGGGCGGACACGCGCTCTACCTGCCAGGTCCCGATGCGCCCGGGCTCTCGGCCCCCGGGCAGATCGACCGCGCGGCCTACCTGGCCGGCGGTTATCTGAAGCCCCCGTTCGATCGC
>DAHZZC010000775.1 GCA_027435495.1 Planctomycetales bacterium | reverse complement strand
AAACGAGGGACCGGGGATCGCGGCGGCCGGCACGGAAAGCACCTGGCCCGGGATCATCGAACTCATCCTGGCCCGTTCGAACCTTTCGGCTCCGGTCTGATCGAGCTCGCCCCGGAGCCGTCTGGATCTTCGGGGCGACCGGCGCAATGAAGGATGACGGGAGCGCGAGGGGCAGTGAGTTCGGGGTGCTGAAAACGGCGGGGACCGGTTCGTCCGTGAACCGGTTTGTTCCCCGCTTGCGGCCGCGCCATCCTTGATTCGCCTGCAATTCGAGACGCCTTCCGGCGTGTGTCGGTTAGATGTCTTGATCCGTCAAACCGATCCATCGTCGAGGTGGGCCCGGTTCCGGACGATCTCGGGCACACCGATTCGGTGCGCACCGGCCCGGCCCTGGGCCCGTCGATTCGCTTCGGCTTCCGTGTGACTTCGGCGATTTAACCGCGATCCCCCGGCGCTGTCAACCCGACCCGAGACGCCCCCAGCGACCGACACTCCCAACCTCATGAGAGCGATTGATCTTGGGGCGATCCAACCGCCCCCATTTTTCTCGAAGACGGACGGGATCGAATCCTCCTCCGCGGCGAGTATCCTTACACGTAAGCCTCGCGTGGAAGCCAGACGCCTGCCAAGGGTCGGACCCGGAGCCAAAATCATGGGTGGTGGTCTGCGTGCCGAGATCGGCAGGGCATTCGCCTGGCTGATCTTCCCGATGGTCCCGGCCCTACTTGAGGAGATGTACTACCAGCTTGCCCTCAATTTCTTCAGTTCCTCGCGTTCGGGGCCCGACCCGTATGACTGGAACGGGGGCACCTGGCTCGTGATGCTCGGCCCGCTGCTCGGCTACGGCTTCCTTGCCGGCTCGACGGCCGAGGTTTCGGACTCGCCGCCGGCATCGATGTCGATGCTGCGCAGGATCGTGGCACGGAGGGCGGTCTGGGTTGCGATCGGTCCCTGGGCCGGGCTCCTCCTGCTGATCGCCGGGTTCTCCGGTCTGGCCCTCCTCGATCGCCTCTTTCCGTGGACGGGCGGGAGCCAGGACTCGGCCCCAGCACAGGCGGGATGGCTTGCCTGGATCCCCGGCTGGGTCTGGGCCGTGGCGTTCCTCGTCATTGTCGTGTTCGGCTGGTTCTGGCCGGCGTGGGCGGCGCTCCGGAGGGCTCATCGGATCGGGCTCTTCGGGCGGGCGCTCGTGCGCGGGGTGGTCACGGCGTTAACGTTCGTCGGGTCGTTGCTCGGGAGCTTCTGGGCGATTACCTCGGCCTGGCGAGGTTACTTCTTCGATCCTCGGATGATGCCGATCCTGCTCGCCGCGCTGGGGATCGCTGCACTCAGCGGCTGCGGAGGGCCCATCTCCCAGGGCGACTTCCGCCGCCGCGAGCTGTTCCACGCGATGCTGCCCGCCTGGGTTTTCGGCCTGGCCGTATTCTGGTGGTGGGCGAGCCGTCGCCGAACGGCCCGACCTCGCGACGAGACGCCGCCCGACGAACCGCGCTCAAGTTGATGGCCCGCTCCGTCCGATGATCGGGATACGGGGGCCTACGGGTGCGGGCCTCGCCACAGGACCGGAGACGGGCAACATGTGCTTTCGCAGGAATCGAACGATCGGACGCGGGTTCGTCCGAGGGTTGGGGGTCTTGATGGCGATGGCAATCGGTCCGATGGCAGCGGGCGATGCGAGGGGGCAGACACCGGCCCCAGCCGAAGTCACGCTTCCATCGCTCCAGTCGATGAGCCCGGCCGAGATCGAGGCCCTCTATCGCGCCGGGACGGCCGCGGCGATCCCTCCAGGCCGGGTCCGCGGGACGGCCCTGCTCGCGCCGGGAACCCGACGCGGCCGTACCCTCTCGCGAGGGGCCCGGCTCGTCTGGCAGGGGAAGGTGATCGCGCCCGACCAGTCCACCGCCGTCAACCGCTTCTTCGGCGTCAAGATGATCCGGGGCCGGCTCTACCAGGCCCCAAGCTGGCTCGACGGCGAGCCCTCGCTGATCCTGGATTATGCCGGGACCTCGCGGATCTACGCCCGCAATCGCGACGAGATCCGCCAGGTCGGGCCGGGCCTCTTCCTCGGCCTGATGTACGACCGGACCGCCGCCCCGCCCCGGCTCTCGATGTACTTCGCACTCGAAGTCGTCGACTGAGAGCAACCCGCCGCGGTCTCTCCGTGCGCTTCGGTTCGGATTGCCTCGTTCGTTCGTTTCGGATAGCGTGCCGAGCCTCGCCGGCAAGGGGGTTGCCGCGCGCGCCGGTGGACCGAAACGGACGGAGGCACGGATGCCGACGGAATCGCAATCGAAGAAGACGATCGAGCGCGCCGGGTGGCCCGAGGTCGTGGTGGGATTGGTGGCCGCCATCATCTTCCTGGGCGGTCTTGGCGCCGTGGACCTTTGGGGAAAGCGCGAGCAGAGGGCCTCGGCCGAGGTCCTCGACACCGTCGACCACCATCACTGGCTGGTCGCTGAGATCCAGGGCCGGCCGAGGCTGGAGAAGCCTCCCCTGCCCCGATGGATCGTCGCCACCCTGATCGAGATCACCGGCCGGCGCGATGAGGTGATCGTCCGCCTCCCCAGCGCAGGCTTTGCGATCGGGACGGTCGCGCTGGTCTACCTGCTCGGTCGACGATTCGGCGGCCGACCGCTCGGGCTCACCTCGGCGCTGATCCTTTCGACATCGGGGCTGTTCGTCGGCGAGATGCGGCAGGCGGGCAACGACGGCCCGCTTACCTTCTTTACCCTCATGGCGATCCATGCCGCCTGGCATACTCTGCACGACGAGGCCCGCGGCCGGCGCTGGGCGCGGCAGATGGCTCTTGCGCTCGGGCTGGGCTTCCTCTGCAAGGGGCCGATCGTTCTGATGATTGCCGCCGCGACGATCTTCCCTTATCTCATCCAGATCCGACGGCTCCGCGACGGACTCCGGCGGCTGGCCGACATCCCCGCTCTGCTCCTCTTCCTGGCGATCGCCGCGAGCTGGCCCGCCTCGGTCGCCTTTCACGACCCGAACGCCCTCAACGTCTGGCTGACCGAGATGTCCGAGAAGACGGGACTCCTCGGCCTTCTGGAGCATCGCCAGCACGGCCTACTTGCGGGATACTGGCCGTTGATGACGTTCCCCTGGCCGGTGGTGGCCATGGCCGGCCTGGCCCTCCCCTTCCTGCCGGACGTGGGAAGTAAGGACCAGGGCGCGGGGCGGCCGGCGCTCTGGTTCGCCTGGTGGTGGGCGACGGCCAACATGACGATCCTCAGCCTCTGGTCGGTCGCGAAGCCTTACTATTATCTGCCGTGCGTACCGGCGATGGCGATCCTGGCCGGCGCGGCCTGGCTCCGCCTCTCACGTCGGGCTCGCGAGGTGGAATCGGTCCGCGGGCGAACCATCGCCCGGCTGGCGCTCCAGTCCCAGTGTGTCCTCCTCTTCGTCGGGGCTGCGATCTTCCCGATCGCGATCCGAGCCGCTCTCCATTCGACGGCCTGGACCTGGTCGATCGTCCCGTCCGTCGCGCTGATGGTCGCTGTGGTCGCCAGTGCGCGAGCCTGGCGGGCCGGATCCGACGCGACCTCACTCACGCTGATCGCCTCGGCGCTCGGGCTGGGCGTGGTTGTTGTCTACGGAGTCCTCGCGCCCGTCGAAAATCCCCGACGCGGCCATCGCGACCTGGCCGGGACGTTGCAAGCTCTGGCTCCGTCGGGTGACCGCACCATCTATTTCTACAACCAGGTCGACGAGGGCCTCTGGTTTTACACCCGCGGAATGCAGTTGGCGCCGGTCCCCGGCACGCAGCCGCGATACAGTAGCGCCTACGACCTG
>DAHZZC010000774.1 GCA_027435495.1 Planctomycetales bacterium | reverse complement strand
GGCCCTGGA
Source organism: Planctomycetales bacterium (assembly GCA_027435495.1). GTDB lineage: Bacteria > Planctomycetota > Planctomycetia > Isosphaerales > Isosphaeraceae > JAKAUH01. Next base: position 3,452 of record DAHZZC010000774.1, on the reverse strand, counting down.
CCTCAAATCCTGCCGAGTGGAATCCGTCCGAGGATCGGTTATGATGGGAGGATTGCGGAGGCGGTCGTCCGGGGATTCCCATCGACGCGACGCGACCGGGATGATCGCGACGGGTCCGGCATCGGAGGGGGTGGCGGTGATGCTGGGTGTCAAACTCCTGGTGGTCGCGATACTCGGACAGATGCCCGACAGTGGGGTCGGTCTGGAGGAGATGGTGGGCCGGCTCGGAGCCAACCGGTACTCGGACCGAGAGGCGGCCTCGAAGGTGCTTGAGGGGCTTGGGCGGCCGGCCCTGCCGGTTCTGCGAGCGGCGCGCGACTCGCGCGACCCGGAGATTCGGACCCGTGCCTCGGGTTTGGTCCACCGGATTGAGGACGCGCTTTTGACCCAGGCCACGCGGGTCCGGCTGGACTTCCAGCGTGCCCCGCTGACCGACGTTGTCCGGTCGATTGGGCGTCAGGCCGGTTTTCAGGTCGTTTTGTACCCGGACAACCTGCGCAACTGGAAGGCGCAACGGGTGACGCTTCGGCAATCGGGGACGGTCCCCTTCTGGAAGGCTGTGGACCTGCTCTGCGAATCGGCCGGGTTGCAGGCTTTCCCCGAGCTGAACGGTGTCGACGGTCCTCGGGAGCCGACGTTTGCCCTGACCGACGCGACCGCTCGCCCCGCCTCGCCGAGTTTCGACCAGGGCCCGTTTCGGGTGTACTTGCAGGGGATTCGGTACGAGAGCGACGTTCGATTCGGGGCCACCGGGATGCCGATGCGGGTCGCTCCGATCCCGAACCGGCCGGATGTCCCGCCGCCGGGTCCTGGACCGATTCGGAAGCCCACTCCCGTTCGGAATCGGCTCACCCCGGTCACGAACGAGCAGTTCACCGCGCGGTTTCTGGTGGCCGCCGAGCCCCGGCTCTTCATCGGGCAGGCCGGTTCGCTTCGGATCACCGAGGCCGTCGATAGCCGGGGCCATTCCCTGGTTCCCTCCGAGGAGCCCGGCGCAGGGCGGCGGTTCGGCTTCTTCAGCGCCATGAACGGCCCGGTTGTCCAGCTCCAGGCTCATTTGCGCTATCCTGCCGACCCGGGTGAGTCCATCCGCCGGCTGCGCGGGGTCGTTCCGCTGACGATCTCGTCGCGAGCACCCGACCCGCTGATCGTCCCGCTCGACGCCCGGAGCCTCGGCCGCCGTTTCACCAACCCCGACGTCGAGATCACTCTGCTCGCCATCCGGACCACCTCCAACGCCGTTCCCCAGACCCAGATCGACCTCGCCATCCGCCCGAGCAGCCGCCCCGGCGCCGTCGAACCGGGCGAGGCCGGCCCCTTCGGCGACGTCTACCGCCCCGACCTCCACCGCCAGCAACTCGAAATCGCCGACTCCCGAGGCCGGCTCGTCTCCTGGTTCCCCTCGGGTGTCGACTCCGAAAACGCGAGGATCACCCTCACCCTCCCAACCGCCTCCTCCGCCAGCTCCCTCAAAGAACTCCGCTACTACACCCTCACCCGGACCACCCTCAATCTGGCCTTCGCGTTCACGGATATACCGATGCCTTGATTGCAGTCGAGTGGGACGCGGTGGTCCGTGGTCAGTGGGGCGCAGTGGTCCGTGGTCAGTAAGGGCCGGGAGGTGCCGAAGTGCTCCTGTTGACCTCTGCTCAAGAGGACTCGACGAAACGACCGCTGGGGCAAAACTCTCTTTACTGACCACGGACCACGGACCACTGCGCCCCACTCGATCACGGACCACTCTGCTCACCTTGACCCTCGGGTCCCGATTGATTACGATGATGGCATATGATTGGCGCAAGTCGAGCGTTTGAAAAGGCTTGATCCACCGGGAATCCAGGACGACGAACCGATGGCGTACTCGACGACGATCCGGCGGCACAGGACGCGAGAGGTAGGGGTTGGGGACCACATTGTCGGCGGTGAGCAGCCGATCTGGGTCCAGTCGATGACGACGACCAATACCTTCGACGCCGAGGCGACGCTCGAACAGATTCACCGGTTGGAGGAGGCCGACTGCGAGATCGTTCGGGTGACGGTGCCGAAGAAAGACGACGTCGAGGGGGTCAAGCTGATCCGCGACCGGATCTCGATCCCTCTGATCGCCGACATTCATTTCGACTACCGGATGGCGCTGGCCTGCCTGGATGCCGTGACGCCCTCGGGCCGACCGGCCGTCGACAAGATCCGGATCAACCCGGGCAACATCGGCGGCGAGGAGCGGTTCAAGGAGGTTGTCCGCAAGGCGAGGGATAAGGGAATCCCGATGCGGATCGGGGTGAACTCCGGGAGCCTGGAGAAGGACCTCATCGAGAAGTACGGCTTCCCGTGCCCCGAGGCGATGGTCGAGAGCGCGCTCCGACACATTGAGACCGCGGAGGCGCTCGGCTACAAGCTGATGATCGTCAGCCTGAAGGCGAGCCACGTTCCGACGGCCGTCGAGTGCTACACCCAGTACGCCGCGAAATGTGATTATCCGACGCACGTCGGGATCACCGAGGCCGGCTCGCGGGAATACGGGACGCTCAAGAGCGCCGCGGGGATCGGGGCGATCTTGCTCCGGGGGATCGGCGACACGATCCGGGTCTCGCTGCTGGGCGATCCGGTCCCCGAGATTGCCGCCGGGTTCGACATTCTTCGCGCCTGCGACCGACGAGTGAATCGCCCCGAGGTCGTCGCCTGCCCGACCTGCGGCCGGCTCGACATCGACCTGGAGCGGATCGTCGCCGAGGTCGAGGAGAAGATGAAGGGACTCACGAACCCGATCCGGATCAGCATCCTGGGGTGCCTGGTGAATGGGTTTGGCGAGGCGAAGGAGGCGGATCTCGGCATCGCGGCCGGGTCGGGCAAGGGGGTCATCTTCAAGCGGGGTGTGCCGATCCGGCACGTCAAGGAGCACGAGATGGTCCAGGCGCTCCTCGAAGAGGTCGAGCGATTCGGCGAGGAGACGGCGCCCCTGGCCTCGTACGTCGCCAAGGAGAAGCAGAAGCAGGAGCGGCAATCGCTGCCGGTGCTTTCCTGATCGATGGACGGTGTCAATCCCGCTCGAAGAACCGGGCGACGGGGACGCGGAAGCCGGGCAGGTAGGGCTCGCCGTCGAGCTCTTGCCGGGCGTTCCGCGTCTCCACCTGCGCGCCTGGCCGATGGACGGCGACGGTTTCGAAGTCGGGATCGATGATTCAGACGACCGTGCCGACCTCGTGATACGTCCGGACGGTCTCGACAATCTCGTCGTGGGTCTCGTTGGGCGAGAGGATCTCGGCGGCGAGGATCGGCGGGCCGTTATCCATCTTGTCGGCCGGGTCCATTGATGCGACAAGTTCCGCGGAAACGACAGCGGCGTCGATCCCGACGAGCGAATCGGCTGTTCCCTTCAACCGGAACCCGGCCTCGCCGCAGACGACCGCTCCGCGCGGCCTGGGGCGGGTCCGCCACCATTCGACGAGGCAGGT
>DAHZZC010000773.1 GCA_027435495.1 Planctomycetales bacterium | reverse complement strand
TGGCGCGGAACAAGGGGATGAGCCTGCTCTTCGCCAGCCATCTATTGCCCGACGTTGAGGCTGTTTGCGATCACGTTATGGTGATCGGCCACGGTCGGTTACTGCTCCAGGGACGAATCACCGAGCTGGAGAAGCCCCACGATCACGAATTCGAACTGCGGGTGAAGGGAGACCCTCGAGCGTTCTCGGCGAGACTGGCCGAGATTGGGATCGTGGCCGAGCCGGTCGACGATCACCTGCTCGTCTCACTCCCCAAGGGTACCGTTCCGCGAACCATCTGGGAGGCCGCGAAACAGGCAGGCGAGCAGGTGCGTGCCTTCCGTCCGCGCCGGAGCACGCTCGAGGAGGTCTTCCTGGGCGCCGTCGAGGAGGACATCTGATGCCGATCTTCGACCAGGGCTATCAGCACTGGGACGGCCGGCTCTCCGGCCAGTCAACCCGCTGGATCGCCATCGCAGCGAGGGGCATCTCGGTCGCGATGGACAACCGGTGGACGCGACTGACGGTTCTCTCCGCACTCGGGCCGCCGCTCCTGCTCGCGCTCTTCCTGGTCTTCTGGGGGCTGTTCGAGCAGAAGTCGACGTTCCTCACGCCGTTCATGATCTTCCTGGATAACCTCCCCGAGGAGCTAAAAGCCGGCCCGCGCGGGTTTCGGAGGACGATCTGGACTCTGGCGTTCCGGCAGTTGTTCGAGGTGCAGCTTGTCTTTCCGATGATCCTGACGCTGCTGGTCGGCCCGGACCTCATCAGCCAGGATCTGCGATTCAACGCGATCCCGCTGTATCTCTCGCGGCCAGTCCGGCGATTCGAATACTTTTTGGGCAAGCTGGGGGTTGTCGCGGCATACCTCGCGGCCGTGACCATCGGCCCGGTGCTGCTGGCGTTCACAGTCGGATACGCGTTTAGCCTGGATCTGCACATCGTGATCGACACCGCCCGGGTGCTGGCTGGCTCGCTTGCCTTCGGGGTGATTGTTACGGCATCGGCTGGATTGCTCATGCTGGCTTTCTCGTCGCTCTCGCGAAACTCACGGTACGTCGCGGCGATGTGGCTAGGATTCTGGTTCGTTAGCTCCATCGCCTCGGGCGTTCTGCAATCAACCGTCGACGCCGATTGGTGTCCGCTCGTCTCGTACCGGACGAATCTCGACCGGATACGCGACGCCCTGCTCGACTCCGAAACCTCGTGGGACCGGATGACCAGCCTCGGCCAGGTGAGCCCGCGATCGCTCCCGATGCGACCGTTCCAGCCCCGACGACACCACCGGGCCGACGACAATGACCCGGCCCGCCGATCGCCCTGGGCACCCCGGACGTACCCCTGGGAGTGGTCGGCGGCCGTCCTCATCGGTCTCGCCGTCGCCTCGCTGCTGGTCCTGACCACCCGAGTCCGGGGCCTCGACCGCCTCCGGTGAACCGCAGATCGAAGACGGGGAGCAACCACGAATAATACGAAGAACACGAAATAAGCATCAATAATATTATATTGAAAAATGCATTATTAAAAATAAATAGACTTTTTCGTGACTTTCGTGTTTTTCGTGGTTGCTCCCCGTGGGGCGGCGGGACGTGGGCGTCGCTGCCGAGAGAGAGAGCGAGCGTGGTGATGGGGCGGGCGGTCGTCGAGTTCCGGTCGGTCTCGAAGTGGTACGGTCAGGTGATCGGCCTGAACAACCTTTCGCTGGAGCTTCCCCCGGGCGTGACCGGGCTGCTCGGGCCGAACGGTTCGGGCAAGAGCACACTCCTGCAACTGGCGACTGGTCAACTACGGCCGAGTCAGGGCGAGGTAGGCGTACTCGGACATCGTCCTCGGGGCCGCGCCGGGTTGAATCGGTACATTGGCCTTTGTCCCGAACAGGACGCCTTCTTCGAGTGGATGACCGGGCGCGAGTTCCTTCGGGCGTGCGCCCTTCTCGGCGGACTGGGGCGCCGGGGCGCGCGGGCGGCCGCCGATCGGGCACTCGAGCGGGTCGGGATGTCCGAGCACGCCGGGAGGGCGATTCGCGGTTACTCCAAGGGGATGAGGCAGCGGATCAAGCTCGCTCAGGCTATCGTGCATGATCCGATTGTTTTGTTCCTCGACGAGCCGCTCAACGGGACTGATCCCGTCGCACGACGCGAGTTGATCGACGCGATCGTCGAATGGGGCGCAACCGGACGGACCGTCCTCGTCTCCAGCCATGTTTTCCACGAGGTCCAGGCGGTCACGCGCTCGATCGTCCTCTTGAATCGGGGCCGCCTGGTGGCGCAAGGGGATGTCCGGCAGATCCGCGACCTGATCGACTCGCACCCGCACCGGATCGTGCTCCGGTCGCCCCGGCTGCGTGAGCTGGCTGCCCGACTGGTCGCCTGCGACGACATCGTCGGCATCGACCTGAGGCGCAACGACGGCACACTCGTCGTCGAGACCCGCCTTCCCGACCGCTTCTATTCGCGGCTCGTTGAACTGGCACTCGACGGCGGGACGCCGGTCGAGGAGGTCTATTCCGACGATGACAATCTCGAAGCTGTTTTCAAGTATCTGGTGACGACATGAGCTTGCCTTCCGAGTCCAAATCCGAGTTTTCGCCGACGACGATCCCCGCCCAACTACCGATCGGGCTCGATCCCTCGGCTCTTTTGATGGTCGTCCGGATTGCGGTGGCGCGCCCGGGACGCGGAGTGAGGCGGTGGGTTCTCGCCGGGGTCTTCGCTCTGCCGATCGCGTTCGCGATCCTGATCCGGCAATTCCGACCGAACATCGAAGCCGCCCCTCTGGAGGACGGGCTGATCCTCGGCCTGATCTTCCCGGCGCTCGTTCCGCTGGCGGCCCTGCTGCTCGCCTCGGGGATGGTACAGGACGATGTCGAGGAGCAGACGCTTACCTATCTTTTGGTCCGGCCGATTGCGCGGTGGGCGATCTACCTGGCGAAGCTGGTTGGGACGGCAATTGTGGCTTGGGGCCGGTCGGCGATCTTCACCGCCGCGACACTTGGGGCGATCTACTGGGGAGACTCCGGCCTGGTCGGGTCGGTCCTGCGTGAGCGGGTGCTGATCTACGTGGCGATGCTCGCACTGGCGACGGCCGCGTATGCC
>DAHZZC010000772.1 GCA_027435495.1 Planctomycetales bacterium | reverse complement strand
TCCTCGGCGGGGTTTTCGCGGATGCCCTCGCGGAGGAGCGTCTCGGCCTCCGAGAACCTCTTGGTCGCGGCAAGGCTCTCGGCCTTGGCGAGGCGTGCCGCGCGCTGACGCTCGGAGCCCTTCGGAGAACCCGCGATGATGCGGTCCATCTCGGCAATCGCCTCGTCGTGCTTCCCCTGCTTGGCCAGGAGCCGACCGCGGAGGACGGCCGAGCGTTCGCCCCCCTTCGACATCCGCGCGAGCGTGGCGATCGTCGCCTCGGCGCCGGCGAAATCGCCGGACTGAATCTGGACCCGGGCCAGTGCCTCGCGGGCCGCAGCAATGTGCCGGCCCCCGGGATAGGCCTTGATGAACTGGTTCAGCTTGTCGTTCGCCGCGGCGGCTCGTCCGGCGTCGAGCATCGCCAGCTCGGCGAGCACCTTCGCCTCGCGGAAGAGCGCGGCCTGGTGGGGGAACGGGCGGCCGGAGGTCTCGGCGGCGGCCTTCTTGTAGAGGTCGGCCGCGTCGGCGAGCTGGCCAGCCGACTCCCGGCTCTCGCCGAGCTGGTAGCTCGCCGACTGCAAGTCATAACGGATCGATGTGATCTGGTCCGTAGGGACCGTCACGCTACTGGCGCCGAGAGTGACGACAACCTCGGTCGGTGTCTCGGTCTTGATCGTGCCCCGGACCCGGCCGCCGATCGCCTGCTTGATGTTCGCGCCAGGGACAAGGGCGACATCGTCCGCGCGGAGCCACGACGACGGCGAGACGACGGCCGCGGCGACGATCGCGGCGAGGAAGGGACGGCACAATCCGCGTCGCGCGCTGGTCTTCGACATCCGAGGAGTTCCTCACGATTTGGAGAGTCGGTTCAGCAGGGCCTGATACTTTGCCTTCATCTCGGGGCTGCCGACACTCGGCGAGAGCCGCATGATCCCCTGAAGCGCCCGTTTCGAGTTGAGCGGCTGCTTCATCTGCATGTAAGCGTAGGAGATGTGATACCAGGCGTCGTAGTATTCGAGCCGAGTCGGGCGGGCGCCCTGGAGTTTCCGGGCGAGTTGCTTCCAGTAGGCGAGTGAGGCCGACCAGTCGCCGTGGTTCGCATCGGCCTCGGCCTCCAGCAACATCCCCTTTTCCAACTGCGGCTCGAGGTACTTGGGGTATTGCGAGAGGATCTCCTCGACCAGTGAATTCGCCGCGTCGAACTCCGATCGGCCGCGGAGCGCCGCGGCGAGCTTCAGGCGGGTACGGAGCAAGTTCATCGGCCCGCCTGGCTGCTGGAGGAACTCGGGATTCTGAGCGAAGTCCTTGAGAACCCGGGAGAGGACTTTCTCGGCATCGGCATAGGCGCCCAGGTCGAGCAGGCTCTCGCCGGCCCACTGGAGCGACTCGTAGGTCTGTCCGCTCTTCGCGTCGGCGAGGGTTGTCAGGAAGGTCCGATACGACTGGTGCATCTGGGTGAAGGCGGCCGTGTTCCCCTTCTGCTCGAGCGCGTCAAGCTCGTGGCGGAGGAGTCGTCCGAGCTTCAAATAGAGCTGGGTGAGCCCGGCGCCGCCGCCGGCTTGCTCCAGCGCCTTCATCGTGGCGATGGCCTGGTTCACCTGGTTTGTGCCGATGAAGGCCATGAGCTGGGCCTCCATCAGCCGCGAGAAGCCCGGTCCCGATCGAGTCGTCTGGGCCTTGATGACCGGGTCGACGAGCTTCAGCGCGTCGGCCGAGTTCCCGGACTCGGTGAGGACGATGGCGAGATCGCCGACGTTTCCGACCAGCCCGGGATCGGTGGGAGCGGTGTTGGCATCGCGCCGGGCCTTGAGCGCTGCTTCGAGAACCTGGCGAGCCTTCTGGGCTTCGGCCGTGGCCGTCTTCGTGTCGCCCCTTCGCTCCAGGACACGGCTCCTGGCCCAGTGGGCGCCGCCGAGCCGGGTCTGGCCCTCCAGCCACCGCGTGGACTTCCGCGGAATGGCGGCCAGAGCGGCGATCGATTGGTCATACTGCCCGCGACCCAGGTAGATCTGGCCGAGGTCGAGGCGAGCGTCGTCCCCCTCCTCGCGATCGGGCCAGGTCTCAGCCGTGTATTTCGCCATCTCGATCACGCGGTCGATGTCGCTGATCCGGTCGACCTCGGTGAATGTGTTGTAGGCGTCGACCAGAGCCTGCATCCCGATCAGTGTGGACTTGGGCGCCAGCCCTCCTTGCGGATAGCGGTGAGCGAGGTGGTCGGCGATCACGTAGGCCTCGTAGTACCGCTTATCCATGTAGTAGCAGAAGGCCAGGTTATATCGGGCCGCGTTCATTTTGTCGGGCTCGCGGACTCCGTCAATCTTGCGCACGGCATGCTTGAGCAGGGCGATGGCACGGGCCCAGTCGTGCTCGCCCATGGCTTCATCAGCGTGCTCCATGGCGTCCTGATAGTTCAGCTTGGCGATTTCCTCGGCCTTGATCGCGGCGCTCGGCTTGTACTTTCGCAGGAGCGTCAGGGCCTCCTTCTTGAACGGCGAGGGGAAGCGGACGACCTGGCCAAGGGCCTCGACGATCTTGCGGACGGCGGCCGGCCGGTCGTTCTGCGAGATGTTGGGCATCTGGGCATCGATCGCCCGGGCCAGTTCGAACTGGATGCCGAGACCCTCGCGAGTGAGGCGCTCGCTCTTACGGTTGAAGGTGTTCAGCCAGGCGACGGCCTGGTCGGCGGCGAGTGGATATTCCTTGCGTTTATAGAGTGCGACGACGTAGAAGTAGCCGACGAACCTCTGAAGGTCTCGCAGATGGGGATCGCTGTGTTCCAGGAGTTCCTTGTAGAGCCCGATGGCGGGCCCCAGTTCGCCCTTCTCTTCATAACATTTCGCCTGCCACATCCGAGCGGCGAGCCCGGCCCACTGGGTCCGATGCTCCTTGTTCATGGAGTCGAACTGCTTGAGGGCCCCGTCGAGCAGGCGGGTGCGCTCGGCTGAGTCCTCGGGGAAGGTCTGAGCCAGTTCGTGGTCGCAGACGCCCTGCTGGAGCATCGCGTTGAGGTACGATGCCTCGACCGCATCACGCTGCGGACGCCGTGGGTCGTTCTCGGGCATCGACACCGGGAACTTCGCCAGCACCGGGGCCAGCGCCTCGACGGCCTTGCCGTAGACGCCCCTTGCTTCGCTGTAGGCGGATCGGGCCTCGGCGAGCCGGGATTCCTTCTTTGCCTTGTCCTGGGCCTCCTCGCCGAGCAGGACGGCCATGTATCCCCGTTCGAAGAGGAGCTTGCCAATCTGCACCAGCGCCTCGCGTGCCTCAGGAGCCTGTGGATTGGTCTTCACGAAGCCATCGAGCTTCTCCTTGGCCTCGCGGAGCAGCTCATCACGTCGGACCAGGTCGGACCGACTGGCCTCGTCGATCAGAATTCGTCCCTCCTCGTAATCGAGGATGGCTTTTTGGTCGGACGGCAGCGTGGAATCCTGTCGGAGTTGACCGATGAAGTAGGACGCCTGATCGTAGAGTCCGTGGGCTTTCAACTCGTTGAGGAACTGGGTGATCGTCCGGGGATCCTCGCCCGCCTCGGCCGGAACGCCCGCCCCGATCGTCGCAACTCCGCTCGCCACGAGGATCAGGCACCGCCAGCCCGCGACTCGACGCAACATGGAACGCTCCTGGGGTAGGACGAGTGGTCCATCTATTAATGTAGGAGCGCCGGAGAACGAGCGTCAAGCGCGCGACGATTCCCGATGCGTTTCGACCCGAGGACCCGATGGTCTGGCCTGGCCCTAACGGACAACCAGGTTGCTCGGGTGGCGGGAATTGGCGGTCGGCCAGACTTTACCGTCCCGTTCCGAAGGGGCCTGGGCGATCCCCGCCCGGGTGAGCCGGCCGAGGGCGAGGTCCAGCTCGCCGCGCCAGCCGGGGGCCGAGAGGGTCGCGGGGTAGAACCAGAAGAACACCGCGAGCACGGTGACCATCCCCAGCAATCGAACCTCGGCGCGATCGAATGGCGACGGTGGATCGATGATCCTGGGAAGACTCGCGAAGGTGGGGAGCCAGAAGAGTCCGAGATCCGATCGGTAGCCGGCTCCGATCGCCAGTACCATAGCGGCGGCGTTCGGATGCCAGGCCGCCGGTCGTCGATGCCCGCGGATCGCGATCCCCATCAGGAGAGATCCCACCAGGACGATCGCCGTGTCATTCCCCGCGATCGCGCCATAGCCCCAGAAATGAGGCCCGACGCCCAGCACGAACGCGCCGGCAGTGGCGATCCTCGACGGGACAATCGCCCGCAATAACCACCAGACCCCAACCAGCGCCAGGGCGCTGGTGAACATGTCCAGGACCAGAAAGCCGCGATACGGATCACCGACGAGCTTCCCGATCGCTCTCCCGGCCGTCTTGAACAGCGTGTGGTGCATCGGAAACCACTGCGTCGATATCTCGCGCAGATATTGGACCTCGTCAGACTCCACGGGACATTTTCGGGCGACTGGCCATCGAGTCATGCCGATAAATATCATCGAAACAATGGCCGCCACCAGAACCGCTTTCGATCCGGAATTGATCAATTTTTGATTTCTATATTTATTATTGTGAATTGGCGTTGCCGCGTCCATGCGTGTGGAACTCCTTTTCAAAGGCACTCCGGATGATGTCTCCAGCGTGAATGGTATGCCGGGGCGATGAGGCGGCTCATTCGGGCGAGAGGATAGTCGCATTCGGACGATGGGGCAAGGGCGATTGCGACATTGGATCGTAAGCGGAAGGAGCATGCGGCCTTGCTTGACGAGTCCGGCGTCTGGCGGGGAAGATGAAGAAGACGAGACGATCGGCCACCATGATCTCGTCCAGAACAGCGAGGTTGTCGCGGGATTCGGAGGTCTGGGATGGGACGGTTCCGTCCGCGATTTCGATGGCTCGCGATCGGAGCGGCGTTCGTTGTCGTCGTTGTCGTTGTCGGTGCGGTCTGGCTGATCCGACCGGTTGGGGGCACGGAGGAACGGTCCGCGCTTCGGGCAATTCAGGAGGGTCGGGTGGACGAGGCGGATGGCATCCTCTCGGCCTGGTTGACGGCCGCGCCCCGATCGATCCCGGCTCACCTGCTGAACGGCAGGCTCGCCGTGGCAAAAGGCCGGCTCGCGCAGGCCGCGGAGGAGCTGAAGCGGGCGCAGGTACTTGGGGCGGGGATGGACGACCTGAAGTTCCTCCGGGCGCTGATCGCCGCGAAGGTCGGTCGCCCCGCCGAGGCCCTCTCGGATCTGACCCGGGCCTTCGCCGAGGCGGCCTGGCCCGACCGTCAGCTTGACGAGGCCCTGTCGCGGGCCTGCCTCGAGACCTACGACCTGAAGCAGGCGGCGGCCGTTCTCGATCGATGGTCGTCCGACTTTCCCGACGACCCGACGCCCCATCTCTGGCTCGCGGAGATCCACGCCCGAGAGGCCGACGGGGCGAGCCTCGTACTCGGCGATTACCGGGAGGCACTGCACCGCGATCCGAACCTGGCGCGCGCCCGGCTCGGCCTTGCCGAATCGCTCCGCGCCGCGCATCGGAACTCCGAGGCCGCCGAAGCCTATGACTCCTATTTCAAGATCAAGCCTGACGATCCACAGGCACACCTGGGAGCCGGCCGGAACCTCGCCGAGCGCGGCGACGATGCGGCGGCCGAGCGGCACCTGCTCCGCGCCGTGGAGCTGAACGGTCGGGACGCCGGAGCCCGCGCCGAGCTCGCTGGTTTGCTGGGTCGTCGGGGCGACTGGCCGGCCGCGCTCGAACAACTCGACCGCGCCATTGCTTTGGATCCCTACGAGGTCGGAATCCGCCATCAGCGCGGGCTGGCGCTCGCCCGGCTGGGCCGTCCCGGGGAGGCCCGCGCCGAGCAACTCCTCGTCCACCGGCTGCGCGACGAGCATCGTCAGCTTGCCGAACTTCGGAAGCGGCTGGTTGCCTCGCCCCACGATCGAGAGGGCCAGATTGGGATATCCCGGTGGATGTTCGCACACGGGCACGACGACGAGGGTGCCCGATGGGCCGAGCGAATCCTGGCCGAGCGCCCGACCGATCCCGACGCCAGCCGGCTGCTTGCCGACTATCACGATCGTCGGGGCGAAGCTGGCCTGGCGAACCGCTATCGCCTGCATGCCGGCCAGACTTCCTCCAACGTCCACGATGACCGAGGATCGCGGCCTCAGCCGGAGCAGAACTGAGGGCCGAGTTTCGGCACTCAAACCAAGGAGAATGGCCCTGAGGGTCACGCCGATGAAATCGCTGGTTCGCCGGGTCGGGAAGGCGGCGTTGCTCGTCGCGGGGGTTCTCGGGCTCGCGGTGGCCGTCGCGGTCGGACTGACGGATTCGAATCCCTCGACCCTCCCACTTCGCGTTCGTCGATGGCTCGCCGATCGGGCGCGGAGGCCGCCGGTCGCGCGTCCGACTCCGCCCTCGGCACCCGATGCCGAGTCTGTCCCGCTGTTCTCGGACATCACGTTCGACGACAGCGGCTACGCGACTGCGATCCGCTTCTCGCGGCCGATCACGAATCCGGCCTCGCTCGCGGAGGTGGCGGCCTCGGTTCGCGGCCGGGCGAGGCGCGGGGTCGCCTATCTTGAGGAGAAACTGGCGGCGCTTTCCCCCGGCGATCCGGCGACCCCCTCGAAGGCCACGGACATTCATCTTCTCATCGGATCGCTTGAGATGAGCGAGGGCGATTGGGCCCGCGCTGACCAGCATTTCGCCGCCGCTCAGACCGCGGACCCCGCACGCTCGGCGGAATTCCGGGCCAACGCCGAGGCCCTCCGAGGCATTGCCTCGCTCCGCCGGGGCGAGATCGAGAACTGCGTGGCCTGCTGCAACGAGGCGAGCTGTATCTTCCCGCTATCCGCGGCTGCGATTCATCGTCAAACGGCCGGCTCGCGGGGAGCGATCGACCATTTTGCCCGCTACCTGCACGAGAGGCCCGACGACCTGGGCGTTCGCTGGCTGCTGAACGTTGCCTGCATGACCCTCGGCGAGTACCCCGACGGCGTTCCGCCCGGCTTCCTGCTTCCGCTCGGCCGGATGGAATCGCCGGGCAACGACCCGCGCCGGATGCGGAACATCGCCAGCCGAGTCGGCCTCAACGCGCCCGGTGAAGCGATGGCCGGCGGCTGCCTCGTCGAGGATTACGACAACGACGGGCGGCTGGATGTCCTGATGCCGACGACCGACGTCGACCGCGGCGCCCTCCTGTTCCGTAACCGGGGTGACGGCACCTTCGAGGAAAACTCCCGGGAAGCCGGCCTCGCCGATCAGATGCTCTCGCTCAACGGATGCCAGGCCGACTACGACAACGACGGCCGGATCGACGTGCTTTTGCTTCGGGGCGCCTGGGAAGTCCCGCGCCGGATGTCACTGCTCCGAAATGTGGGCGGACGGTTCTAGGACGTGACGACCGCCGCCGGACTCGGCGAGCCGATCGCCTCGCAGGCCGCGGCCTGGGCCGACTACGACAACGACGGCCGGCTCGATCTCTACGTCGCTGGCGAATTCGAGGCCACCCGTCCCGACCCCCGCAACCGGGGACGGCTCTACCACAACCGAGGCAACGGCACCTTCGAGGAAGTGGCGACCCGGGCGGGCGTCGCCAACGACCGATACGGCAAGGGCGTTGCCTGGGGCGACTACGACGACGACGGGCACCCCGACCTCTACGTCGCCAATCTCGGCCAGCCGGGGCGGCTCTATCACAACCGAGGCGACGGCACCTTCGAGGATCTGGCTCCGATTCTTCGGGTGACCGAACCGAGTTTTGCGTTCGCCTGCTGGTTCTGGGACTACGACAACGACGGCCGGCTCGACCTCTGGATCAACCCGAATCGAGCGACACTCTCCGAGGCGATCCGCGACCAGCTCGGCCAGCCGACGACCGGCGATCGGCCCCGGCTCTATCGGAACACCGGCGGGATGGACCCGTTTCAGGATGTCACGGCCGAGGTCGGCCTGGATCGCGTCGTTCTGCCGATGGGCTCCAACTTCGGGGACATCGACAACGATGGCTTCCTCGACATCTACCTCGCGACCGGCCGGCCCTCGTTTGCCTACCTGATGCCCAATCGCCTCTTCCGCAATGCCGAGGGCCGCCGGTTCGAGGACATCACCGGAGCGACCGGGACCGGCCACCTCCAGAAGGGACACGGCGTCGCGATTGCCGACTGGGACCGCGACGGCGACCAGGACATCTTCGTCGAGGCCGGCGGCGCCGTGCCCGGCGACCGGGCGCACAACGTCCTCTTTGAGAACCCGGGAAACGGGAACCACTGGCTGACGGTCCGGCTTGTCGGGACCCGGACCAATCGCTCCGCCATCGGCGCTCGGATCCGGGTCGATCTCCCCAGCCCCGACGGCACGGTCGTCTCGCGATACCGGACCGTTGGCACCACCTCCAGCTTCGGCGGCAACCCGCTTGCCTGCACCATCGGCCTGGGGTCGGCGAGGAGGGTCGGGGCGCTGGAAATCCAGTGGCCGACCTCCCGGTCGCGGCAGGTTTTCCACGATATCGCGGCGAACGCCTCGATCGAGATCACCGAGGATCGCGACGAGATCCGCGTGCAAGAGGCCCCGCCAATCCGACAAAAGATCCCTCACTGAGGAATGCATGAAGCCACGCAAGGCCAAGAAATCCCGACAATTGTCTCTTTGCATCCAGAAAAAAAAACCTAAAATAGATACACGTGCGGTTCGTGTCGACTCGCGGATCTTGCCGCGCGCGCCCTTCATTCCTACGTGGTCGTGATGGAACAAAGAGTCTTTTGGGGACTTCCGGTCCGCCTCTCGGACTCGGGCCTGCTGGGCCAGTCCGGGAGAGTTGTGCATGGATCAAGGAGTCCTCTGGCCTGCCTCCGTGTAGAGGTGCAAGATGAACGTATCGAGAGAACGCCGTGGATTTACCTTGATTGAGCTGCTGGTCGTCATCGCGATTATCGCGGTCCTGATCGCACTTCTACTTCCAGCGGTGCAGGCAGCACGCGAGGCGGCCCGTCGGGCCCAGTGCGTGAACAATCTGAAGCAGCTTGGACTGGCGGCGCACAATTACCTTTCGGTCAACAATGTGTATCCGTGCCAGTCGGTTCAGAACACCAATCAGTGGTCGTGGGAGCCCTCGTGGGTCGCGGCGATCCTGCCTCAGTTCGAGCAGACACCGGTCTACAACGCGATCAACTTCAATTTGCCGATGCTCGAGCTGGGATTCATCAGCTCGACGTCGCCGGGCGGGTCGGCGAACTCGACGGCCGGGCTGATCAACATCAATAGCCTGGCGTGCCCGTCGGAGAGTTTGACACATACGCCCTCGTTCGGTGGATCATGGGGGACGACGAACTACGCGGGGAACTACGGCGGGCCGGGGATGATCCGGTCGTGTACGGGGATCATTGTCCCGCCGCGCGGGGACTTTTTCGTCAGCAGCCCGAACCAGGGCCCGGTCACGATCGCCTCGGTGACGGACGGGACGAGCAACACGGCGATGTTTAGCGAGCACCTTCTCGGCTACGCCGGCGCCCTGGTGGACAACGCAGCGACGAGCCAGGCGACGATTGGCTCGCCCTTCGCGAAGCGGGCGATTTACCAGGTCAATTCCGTGGCTCCCAAGCCCGACATGGGCGCCGCGGGGATCGCCGTGGCGATGAGCCTGATCTCGGGATGCAAGAGTCTGCCGAACGGGACCGAGCCGTCGGCCGACGCCAGCGCCGGCGCCAACTGGCTGTTCACCCAGGGATTCGACACGGTCGATGTTTCGTACAGTCACTTCATGACGCCGAACACCCTGACCTGCACGGGGGCCGAGAGCGGATTCTTCGGAGCGCAGGGAAACTTCACCTCGGATGGCTCGGGCGGCGGCTGGATTGGTGCGAGCACGGCGTGCAGCAACCACCCTGGCGGTGTAAATGTCGGGTTTGGCGACGGCTCGGTCAAGTTCCTCAAGGATACGGTCAGTTACCAGACCTGGTGGGCCCTCGGCACCCGCAACGGCGGCGAGGTTGTGGGTTCCGACCAGTATTAAGAAATCGGCGCCGTCGGGTATCGGAGCGGTCTCTCCTGAATTTTCGGAGGATTCCTTGAGCTGGATTTCTCGCGCGGCGGTTACGATCGCCGCCTCGATCCTCGTTCTGCCTGGCTGTAATTCGGAGACACCTCCACCGGCGAATTCGAGCAATGCGGCCGAGGCCGGCCCGAACAAGCGGCTGAAGGTGGACGAGAAGTACAAGAACATGATCGACAAGAACGGCCGGCCGCTCTGGAAGCCTGGCCAGAAGGCGCCCGGGCAATCGCCTGGCGGTCGCGTTCGATGATTTCCCCGCGCCCGACGGAGCGGCTCCGGCCCCGCCGGATTGGGCTTGCCTGGCTCGGCCTGGTCCTGATCGGCTGCGATCCGGATCCGGCCAAGGATCCGATCCCGTCCTCCGCGCCGGCGGTTCGACCCAGCGATCCCCGCGCCGGGGTCCTGGCGAACCGGGAGCGATCC
>DAHZZC010000771.1 GCA_027435495.1 Planctomycetales bacterium | reverse complement strand
TTCTAGATATCGGATTCCAGATTCCTGATCGACGCCGTCTCTTGCGATTTCTGGAATCTGAGATACACCCGCCCCGATCCCCTTCCCTTCGCAAACTCTCAGCCGAACAGGCGATCGCGAGCGGCGATCCCGATGTCGAGGAAGTGTGTTCGGATGGCGATTCCGATGTCCATCAGGCGCGTCCGCAGGGCGATCCCGATGTCCGTCAGGCGAGTCCGCATGGTGGTCCCGCTGTCGAAGAGACTCGGTCGGAGGGCGATCCCGGTGTTGATAAGGCCCGACCGGAGGGCGATCCCGGTGTTGAACAAGCCCGAGCGCAGAGCGATCCCGCTCGTCATCGGGTACATCCCGATGATCGGCGTGGTTCCACTGACTGTTGTGCCCGAATTGGTGAATCCGTTCGAGGGCATGGTCGTGGGTGAGGAGGATGTCGGCATCGTGACCGTGACGTTCTGCATCGGGGCACTCAGGAAGATCGGATAGGACCGCGCGCCGGCGTTCAGCAGGCTCATCCGCGGGGCGATGAGGCGGCCGATCCGGCCGGGGATCTCCGAGCGAGTCGAAATCACGAGGGTCGGGGCCGCGGTCGGCATGTTGTGGAGCGACTCGGCACGGGCTTCCCTCACCTGGAGCAGAGTTGGTCGAGGACTGAAGGCCATCGCGACGGAGAGAAGCGCACGCTCTTCGAGTCGCGAGGCGGACTCCACGATGGTCGGGGCCAATCGGTTCCGACGGCGACGCGCGGCCGCGACGCCCCCGGGCCTCCAAAACGGACTGGATGCGCGGTCCATGGTGCCACCTCTTCAGGGGCGCCTGCATCCGACGATTCCGTAAGTCGGGCGGACGCCTGCGTGGATGAGCCTCATCCCAGAGGCGCTCGTACAGGATGACACACTGCAAGGGAGGCCGGGCGGCTCAGATCCGGGATCAGCTCGACCTCCGCGAGGGTAATCTTCGGCCGATACAGGCCGCGCCAATGGGATCGGGAGCGCTCTCCATCCCGCGGCCGATCCTCGGGCCGCTCTAACCGGCCTGTTCAAGGCTGAATCGAGGTTTCCTAGATATCATAATCTAGTTCCTGGCAGCCGGTCAATCGGGACGATTATCGTCCCAGAGACAGAAATCTCGCTCCGAGCTGTAGGACGTCGTGGAGACTGGCACGTCGGCTTGCCGGGCGGATGCTTCGGATCCCGGGGCTTCGCTCTGCCCCGTCGTTCCCCTGATGTAGGACGAGAACCATCTCCGTCGGTTGCTCAGATCGGATTCGGCGGTCTCTGGGTCGGTGTCTCGCGCCTTCGCGAAAGCGGCCCGATGCTTGTCGATCCAGACGAGGAAGGTCTGGACCCGCGAGAGCGCGAAGCCAACGGGATCGAGGTCATACTTACCCGGGTCGCAGGGATGCTGCCCTGGCGGCAACGTCGGGCCGGTCTCAGTGCTCGTCGGCCTTTCCTCGCCATTCGGCTTGCCGGAGGTAGTGATTCCGCCGAATCGGACGGCCCTGGCCGATTTCCTGGATCTCCGGGCGATGCCTCGTGGGCCTTGATCTGGGCGAGCCCGCACTCTTCAACAATGATATCATGGTCCGTTGCGGCCATCCCCCTGTGATCCTATCGCCTCGGCGTATCTCGGCTCCAACCCCCCTGCCCTGCCCCTTCGCGGTGGTCAGGCGGCCGACTCGTCGAGGTCGCGGTCGGCGGCTGCGTCGGCGTTGCGGCCTCGGCGGTCACGCGAGTCGTAGAGCACCATCGAGGCGACGATCGGACGCAGCAGGTCGTTGACGACGTCGGAGCGGTCCTTGCCGACGTGGATCGCGTAGAGCCAGAGCTTCTTGTCCAGCTCTTCCTCGATCGCGAACATCCGCTGGACCCGCCGGGGCTTCGCCGGCTTGACCCGCGTGGCCCGCGACCGCGACGAGGACGACGACCCTGAACCCGATCCCGATCCCGAGGAGATCCTCGGCGAGGGCTCGGGCTCGGGCGCCGCCGATGCCGACGGTGGCTCGGAGGGCTCGGGCATCGGCACTGGCATCGGCATCGGTGACGGCTCGGCGGCCGGCACCGAGGCGACGATCCGACGTTCGAACTCCGCCTCGGTCATGCTCGGCCGGGTCAACCCGGTCCGGCTCTCGGGGCCCGGGATCCCCCCGCGCCGCAACGAACCACTGCTCATCGCATCGCCTCCCGTCCGGGAACCCTCAGGCCGCCACATCCCCCGCCGCCTCAGCCTCGTTCTCGACCTTCGCCGCGACGCGAGGGTCGCCGAGGTACGCCGAGGCTGCCTCCCGGTACGCATCCGCTCCGGCGCAGTACCGATCGTAATGGATCAGCGGAACCCCCCGCGCGTACGCCTCACGGAACTTCACCGAGATCGGGACCACCCGGTCGTAGACCAGTGGTCCGAAGTACGCGCGAACCTCCGACTCGATCTGCTTGGAGACCAGGGTCCGGTCGGCTCGCGTCACCAGGACCCCGGCGATCGAGAGCGGTCCGGCGTCGGTGAACTCCATCCGAAACTCGCTGACCGTCCGGATCAGGTCCTCGAGCGCCCGGACACCGGCCAGCGCTGCGACACAGGGGTCGATCGGGATCAGGATCTCTGAGACCGCGTAGAGAATCGCCACGTTCAGCGGGGTGAGGACCGGGCTGGTGTCGACTACGACGACGTCGTAGCCGGTGAGTCCCTTCAACAGTCGGCGAATCCGGAACTCGCGCCCCTGGCCGAGCCCCTGCGCGCTTCCCATCTGCTCCGAGCAAAGGCTCAGCCGGTCGCCGGGTGGGACCACGTCGAGGCCCGGGGACTCGGTCGAGACGGCAACGTCCTCGAGCTTCAGGCCGTCGAGCAGGGCGTCGGCCAGGCCGATCCCTGGCGCGCCCCTGGCGAAGAATCCCAGCGCGGCATTCCCCGACGGGTCGGCGTCGATCAGGAGCACCCGACGGCCGAGCTCCGCCATCGCCGCGCCGAGGTTGATCGCGGATGTGCTCTTGCCGACCCCCCCCTTCGCATTGGTCACCGCGACGCTCCGCACCAGCCACCCCCCTTCCCCACCGCACAGGCCCGGCCGCATCCGGCCTCAACCCAAAAGGCCACAGTGTCTTATCGGCCGACCATGGTCCCTCGATGAGTTGTTTCCCATCGATCCAGGTTCCCAGGTTTCCAGGAACCTGGATTTCCAGGGACCCAGGAACCAGGGAAACCTGGCCGCCTGGAACCTCGGCATCAGGGAACCTCGATACCCATTAACCTCGGCCCCTCGGTATCAAGGTTCCCCGCGACCTCGGTATCGAGAGACCTGTTGGCCATGACCCCGAGTTTCCAGGGTCCATTGGCACCTCGGCAACGTGAACACATTGGCTTCAGGGGACCATGGTATTTCATTCGTCAGGGTTTCCTGGTCCCTTCATTACCTGGGCCCCCAGCTTACTCGATAGCTGGAAACCCATTGGCCAGGGTCACGTTGGCACCTTGATCCCAATGAGTACGAGTCCATCGAAACAAATGGAAACCCAGGTGCCCTGGTTGCCAGGATACCCAGGCCAGATGGCCATCAAGGAACCATGGCCATGCCAGAAACTTGATTCCTCGAACTCATCGACCACCTTGATCCCTCGACTTGATGGCACCTGCTCAACCCTGGTGCCTCGGATACCTCGACCAGCCTGGTAAATGGGTTCCCTGGTTCCCAGGCTCATGGTGGAACCTGGTTCCTGCACCAGATGGGTTGTCAAGGTTTCTGGGCTTCATGGTTTCCCATGTCTCAAGGTCGGCCATGAACATCAGGCGCCCTGAAACCCAGGTTCCCAGGCTACCTTTTATCAAGGTTTGGCCGGTACCTGTAACGCCCTGGTATCCAGTTGCCAGGGCCAATTGGAAACCCAGTCAACAAGGAACCAAGGCGCATGGAAAACCCTGGTCTTCACCTCGCCATGGTCTTACAGGGACCCATTTTCCAAGTTCAGTCATTGACCATGGTTCCACCGCTGACTTGATGCCTTGGTCTTCGCTTAGCCAAGATGTCAAGGCCCTCAATCCTCCTTGAATTCTGTGCGACCCAGGTAAGACGGCACCCAGGTACCAAGCCGCCGAGGTCCGGTAGGTCATGGCAGCACCCAGGACCCACAGGTTCCCTGGACCCCCATCCGCCTTGATCCCTGGAGGCCAGGATGTCCAGGGAGACAGGTGTCTTCATCACCATGAAATCGTAGACGCCTTGAAACCAGGGTGTCTGGCGATCATGCCGCTGCATCGATCAAGGGACCAGGGTTCCTTGAAACCAGGGTGTCTGGCGATCATGCCGCCGCATCGATCAAGGGACCAGGGTTCCTGTTTACCTGGATGCCAGGGCATCTCGGCGATCGGGGCCCGACGACCGCGCCGGTCCAACATGGGGGTTCGTCGAGCCAGGCACGAGAGAGCAGGGCAGGGCAGGGGGGCCGGCGCTCGGTCGGATCAAGACCGCCCCACGAACCGCATCTCCGAAGGAAATCATTTGAGAAATCCTGGTCTACCCCATTGACATGACTGATTACGAGCCTGCATTATAGCTAGCTATTGTGCGTGCGTGTTTCGTGGTGATGAATCGTCGGGATCATGCGGGATGGGAGATTGGGGAGAGGGGCGTTGGAGATTCGGAGAGGGAAAGGTTTCGGAAGTCGGATCGAGAAAATTTGACTCGGCGGGGTTGGGCCTGCATGTTTTCTCGATTCCTTGAACCTTGCCCGGCCTGGGTGTCCTGTGCAGGCCGCAAAACCGGAATCACTGCCGCACGCATCGCGGTGCAAATATCGAGGCGACCTAAGGGGAGCTGGGGGACATGGCCATGGGTACGGGAGCGTCGGGCGGCTCGCTTCGGGGGTCTCGTGGTGGCAACGGCCGGGGGGCGGGGGCTGCGAAGGCGCGGCGATTCCGGCTACAGCGGATCGAGCTGGAGGGGCTGGAGGCGCGGACGCTGCTGTCGACTCTGCCGGCGGCGTCGACCAACGGCGCGATTCAGAACCTGACGAACTTGGGGCGGGTGACGACCGGCGGCAATGCAGTCAGCCCGACGGTGGCGATCGATCCGAATAACCCGAACGATATGGTCTCGGTCTGGGCGCTGGATATCTCGACGCTGAGTCCAGTGCCGCACACCACGACCGTCCTCGAGGGGAAGTTCTCGACCGACGGCGGGAATACGTGGACGCCCTTCGACCCAGTGAACCCGATCCTCGACGCCGCGACGATCGATTCCACGCCGCCGACGGCTTACACCCAGGTGACCGACCCGAGCGTGGCCTTCGACGCAAAGGGGAACTTCTACGTTTCGGCGTTGCAGACCAGCGGCGCGACGGACGGCGCGATCACGTTGACCGAGTTTCAGTTGACCGGTGGATTCAAGCCGCTCATCCAGCCGTACGCGCCGACCGTCGTGTATCAGTGGCTGACGACCTCGGATGCGGCCTACAGCCCGACGCTGGCCGTGGACTCGTCGACGGCGAACCCGGTGTATACGGGGGCCAACGACCCCTACAGCGGGAATATCTACGTCGCCTGGGCGAGCGGCGATATCCATCCGGCGAACCCCAATGTCGACACGCCGTTCAACCCCAACCGGATCGAGATGGTCGTCTCGTCCGACGGTGGGAATTCGTTCAGCGGCCCCTCGATCCTGAACTCGGGCGGGAACGTTGGGAACCAGAAGGATTCGCATCCTCAGATCCTGATCAACCAGGTGGGGACTGCCTTCACCGGGACGCTGGCCAGTGGCTCGGCGGTTGTGACCGGTGTCACGGCCAGCGGATTCAAGGTTGGCGAGGATGTCAGCGGCGTGGGGATTCCGGCCGGGACGACGATCACGTTCCTCGGCGGGACCACCTTGACTCTCTCGCAGGCGGCGACCGCGAGCACGACGGGAGCGTCACAGGCTCTGGTGGCTGGCCTGGGGACGGTCACGGCCGGCTGGGAGGACTTCGGCAGCGGTCCGGCAGGGGGGGCGAATACGACCTACATCACGACGAACAACGTCCAGCCTGGCCAGTCGTTCCCGTTTAGCAATCTCACGGGCGGGCTGATCCAACCCGGGACCGCGGGCACTGGTTCGGCTGATAATCCCATTTCGACGAGCTTCCCGATCTCGGTGAGCGGCTTCAACGCGGCGACGATCGCGGCTCTCAGCAATTTGACGGTCTCGCTCTCGATCACGCACCCGACGCTCAGCGACATCTCGGTGGTGCTTCAGGCTCCCAACGGCGGCCCCAGCATCACCCTGTTCTTGAACTCGACCAACGGGGCCGGGACCAACAGCACGGGGTTCGGCCTCTCGGGTGCCAACCTCGGTATCTTCGGCCAGAGCACCACCAACCCAGGGATCACCTTCTCCCAGGGCGACAATAACGTCGCGACGATCTTCACCGACACCGCCACCCGCAATATCTTCGACGCGACCACCACCGGAACGAACGGCAATGCCGCGCCCTACATCGGCTACTTCCGGCCCGAGGTTGGGTCACTCGACGTGTTTCTGAAAAGTGTGGTCAGTGCCTATCAGGCGAATTCGACCGGCCAGCCGTTCAATGGCACCTGGAACCTGATCGTCACGGATTTCCGGACCGAGACCACGCCGGGCTTCCTCAACGGGGTAAGCCTCCAGTTCAACACGAACATGGCCGTTGGGACGCCGAACGCCATCAGCACCGGCCTGGCCGTTCCCGGTTCGATCTCCGACAACTACCCAACGGCCATTCCGGCGGCGCCCGCCACAGGTGCCGGGCCCGGGCTGGTCATGGCGATCGACAACACGTTCGGGCCGAATATCACCAGCACAGGGGTGTCCCGCGGTACCGAGTTCCAGGGCCGGATCTATGCGGCCTTCGTGGGATACCTGCCGCTGGAATATCCGCCGGGCACCAAGAACCCCACGTCGAACACCGACATCTACATGATGTATTCGGATAACGGGGGTACGTCCTGGCAATTCGCCAACGGTGGTAACCCGGTCAATAACGACAATGCCGTCAACGACGGATTCTCGCAGGCGAACGAGAATATCGACCCGGCCTCGCCGACCGGCCGGACGCAGTTCATGCCTGCGATTGCCGTGGACCCGACCACCGGGACGGTGGTCATGTCGTGGCGTGATGCCCGGTACGACGTCGCCAACACGCGTGTCGTCACCGAGATCGCGACCAGCATTGATGGCGGTCAGTCGTTCAGCCCGCAGACCTACGCCAATCCCTCGCAGACGGCCGTCGACGCGATCACCGGCAACACGATCGTCATGTCGCCGATGGGAGACAACCAGGGAAGCGCCAACGGTCAGGCCGATGGGAACTACAACTACGGGACCCAGATGGGCCTGGCGGCCTACGGCGGTCGGATCTATCCGATCTGGGCGGGGAACCTCAACCAGTCCCACATCACGAGTGGGGCCGTCAAAGGCAATCCGCTCAACATCTTCTACCAGCCGATGACCATCGGCGCCGGTCCCCGGATCGTCAACAGCACGATGGGACCGATTCCGCTCGCCGAGGCCCAGAGCGGGGTTGTCACGTTCTCGGTAACCTTCGACCGGCCCGTGGACCCGACCACGTTCGTGCCCGGCGATGTCCAGGTCTTGTATCACGATGCGAACAATGGGACCTCGTTCATCCCGCTGTTCGTTTCGGGCGTGGCCCCGATTACCAGTAGCGGCGTCGGCCCCACGAATACCCTGGGGAATAGTGCCTACGGGTACACTCAGTTCACGATCACCTTCAATCCCACCCTTGCGGCCAACGGGACGACGCCCAGCGGGATCACCAATTTCACCGGGACTTACAGCTACCTGATCGCGCCCGACAACGGCGCCGGCCTGGCCATCGCCTCGCCGGTCTGGACGACGGCCAACGGAGTCGTCACCCGCCAGGGCGACCCGATGGACCAGAACGCCAACGGGACGGTCGACGAGAACGCGGTGACCACGGCGTTCACCGGCCTGACACCCGGCGACGTCTACGCGGACCCCGCGCCAAACCCGACGACTCCGGTCACGTTCAACGGCGCCACCTCGATCCTGACCCCGCCGTTCAATCAGAACACGCTCCCGCTGATCGTCCCCGGGCCTTATGTCGCGGGGTCGCAGGCTGTCGGGACCTCGGGCCAGCGGTCGACCAGCGGCGACAACCTGTTGCTCAACGACACGAGCAGCCTGTTCAACGTGCTGTTCGACCGGCCGATCCAGGCCAGCACGTTCACGGGCGACCAGACCTCGACGATCACGATCATGGGTCCCGCCGGAACGGTGACGGGCCCGCAGTCGTTTGCCTCGACGTCGTTCGGCCAGACGATCCCGAGCGCGACCGCTACTGGGCCCGGCGTGCTAACCGTCCCGCTCTCGGTTCCCAGCTCGAACAACACGTTCCTCATCGAGCAGCTCTCGGTCGCGTTCAGCCTGGCGATGACCGACAACACGCAGCTCTCGATGTCGCTGATCTCGCCGACCGGACAGATCATCCCGCTCCTCTCGGGCCTGACCGGGTCGAACTTCACCAACACGATTCTGCTGGACAACCCGGCGAATGAGCCGCCCTCGATTTCCGGTGGGACGGCGCCGTTCACCGGGACCTACATGCCGGCGTACCCGGTGGGGAATACCCAGACGCTCGCCGGGCTGAAGGGGCAGTCGGCCGATGGAACCTGGTATCTCCAGATCTCCAACGCCAGCAAGAGCCTCACGGGGACGCTCGATAACTGGTCGCTGAACATCACGCCGGAGATCCAGGTCGTCCCGGTCGCGCCAGCCAACGGGCTGACGAACAGCTTCAACATTCTGTTCCCGCAGCAGTCGCTGAGCGGTACGTACACGATCAATTTTGGGCCGAACGCGTTGCAGGCCAACGGCACCCTGGGCCCGATCCTCGACCAGTTCGGCAATGCGATCGACACGACGCAGGTGGCCGGGCTCGACGTGCTTCGAGGCCAGGGGACGAACGCGCCGGTGACGACGGTCCAGTACGGCGCCCCCGGGCTTCCGCAGACGATTCCGGCTCAGACCGGGGCGACGCCGGGCCAGATTGTTTCGACGATCTCGGTTCCGGACAACTTCGTGGTGCAGGGAGACACGACCAGCTCGGGAGTCGCGGGGCTCCAGGTGCAGTTGAACGCGAGCTTCGCGAACGACCCCAATCTCTCGGCGACGCTCTACTACAACTACGGCAAGACCGGCCAGATCGCGGTCCCGCTCTTCAGCAACGTCGGGTCGGGAACGCAGACGGCGAACTTCAACAACACGATCTTCAACGACAACGCCGCGACGCCGGTCCAGGCGGGCTCGGCGCCGTTCTTCTCGACGTTCACGCCGCAGATGCCGCTCTCGGCGTTCGCGGGCGTCAACGCGATGGGGAACTGGACGCTGGTCCTTCAGAACAACGCGACATCGCTGACCGGAACGCTCAACGGCTGGTCGCTGATCTTTCAGAAGCCGCTGCCGACCAGTGGGATGGGCGTGCCGGGGCAAGACGCCGTCGGCGTGAGCTTCCGGCTCTTCACGATGTCGCCCTCCAACGCGCTGTCGTCGCAGTCGTGGACGGCGGTCGGTGCGGCGGCGATCGGGTCCAGCTCGCAGACCGGCGGTATCAACGGTGGGGCCGAGTCGTCGGGCGCCGGCGGGGCCGGTCGAGTCACAGGCCTGGCGATCGACACGTCGGACCCGTCGGGGAACACGGTCTACGCGGCCGGGGCCAGTGGCGGCGTCTGGAAGACGACCAACTTCCTGGCCCCCGGCGGCCCGACCTGGGTCCCGCTGACCGATTTCGGCCCGACCACCTCGCTGAACATCGGCAGCATCGCCGTCTTCCCGCGCAACCACAACCCGAACCAGACGGTGATCATCGCCGCGACCGGCGAGGGGAACACCGGAACCCCCGGCGTCGGCTTCCTGATCTCCACCGACGGCGGCCAGACCTGGACTCTCTCCGATAGCACGGTCAACGTCGACGCCAACGGCAATCCACTGCCGATCAATTCGACGGCCCGCAATCGCATCTTCGTCGGGACGACCGCCTTCAAGGTCGTGGTCGATCCCCAGCCGACGCCCAGCGGCAACGTGATCATCTACGCGGCCCTCAGCGGGAACAACGGCGGGATCTGGCGGAGCGAGGACACCGGCAAGACCTGGACGAAGATGCTCGCCGGCAACGCCACCGACGTCGTCCTCGACCCGAATAGCGGGATCACGCTCGACCCGGCCACGAACACCGAGGTTCAGGGGAACCTCCAGGTCGTCTATGCCGCGCTCGTCGGGTCGGGCGGCGGCGTCTACATGAGCCCGAACCAGGGGCAGGTCTGGAATCAGATGCTCGGCGGGGTCGGCAACCCGCTGATCTACGACGGGTATAACTTCACCCGAGGGAACGTCAACCCGAAGAATAGCGGCAACCCGAACGGCGGGGCCGGCCGGATCGCCCTGGCCGTCCCGCCCGCCGACACGGGCAACGCCGCGGGCGCTGCTGTGTACTCGGGCTGGCTCTACGCCGCCGAGGCCGACGCCAGCGGCAAGTTCATCGGCCTGTTCATGACCAAGGACTTCGGCCAGAACTGGGTTGATGTCCGCATCCCGTCGGTGGCTCCCAACGGCGCCGCGACCGTCCAGGCGATCCCCACCAACGATATCAGCCAGCCGAATTACCCGATCACCGGTGGTGCCGGCTTCCTCGGCGCCCAGGGGACCTACGACCTGACCCTGAACGTCGATCCGGCCAACCCCAACGTCGTCTACGTCGGTGGGACCCAGGACGGCGGCCAGACCGGCCTGATCCGGATCGACACCACGACCATCTGGGACGCCCACGCCAACGTTCCTTACACCAACGTCGGCCCCGGAGGTAACCTCAACCTCAACTCCACCGGCGCTGCGACGGTCGACGACAAGACAAAGCTGTATTTCACCCTCGCCACGACCGGCGACACCACCTCGTACCTGAATTTCATCCGCAACCCGAATCAGCCGTTCCTCGCCAGCCCGACGCTCGAGACCTACAACGTCAACGCCTTCACGGCGAGCGGGTTTGGCGTGAAGTGGATTCCCTTCGACGTGGGCGGGACCGACTACCACGCCGTCGCCGGGATGATCGACCCGCTCACCGGCCTGCCTCGCCTGATCTTCGGCAACGACCAGGGGATCTGGAGCGTCCTGGATAACAACGGGACCTTCCAGACCCAGATCGGAAGCAACGACACGCTGGCGGGGATCAATCGCAACGGCAATATCCAGATCACGCAGTTCTACTACGGTGCGGCCCAGCCGAGCCTCCAGGCGGCCATCAAGGCCGACGCGATGTACTACGGCAGCGCCCAGGACAACGGCGGGCCGGTCTCGGCCCCCAACGTTCTGACCAGCGGCAACATCACCTGGGGCGGACCGGGCGGCGACGCGACCGGAGTGGCGACCAACCAGCAAGGGGACGGCTCGGCCTACCAGTTCTTCTGGCCCTGCTGCGGAGGAAACTCGACCGACTTCTTCCAGTACATCCCCGTCGGCCAGAGTGGGTCGGGCGCCTACATCGGCCGGACCTACGGCCTGTTCGCCCAGAGCGGATCGTTCCCCAGCCCCGACCCGGCCCAGTGGCCGTACGAGGGCGGCGCCAACTTCGCCGTCAACCCGGTCAACGGTGCGGATGTGATGATCAGCTCGAACACCGGCGCCATCTACACGACGACCAACAGCGGCGTGACCTGGTTCAACGTCGGGGCCGCCTCGATCTTCAATAGCCCGGGCGGCTTCAGCGATGCCCTGGCTTACGGGGCCCCCGATCCGTCCGCACCCTCGGGAGTCGGCAATCTCAACAACTTCCTCTATGTCGGGACGGACAAGGGCCAGATCTACGTCTCCCAGGATGGCGGCGGCGCGAACGGCAATACCTGGATCAACATCTCGACCGGCCTCGACGGATCGACGGTCAAGCAGATCATCACCGATCCAGTCCGCGGGAGCCACGACGCCTACGCCGTGACCTCGGGCGGCGTCTTCTACATGGCCAATTCGATCGCTTCGGCGACCAACCCGACGCCGACCTGGGTCAACATCACCAGCAACCTCAAGAACCTCGCCTATTCGATCTACGGCCAGTCGTACAACCCGACGACCGACCCCAACTCGGTCAAGTACAACCAGGCGATCAATCTGAACACGATCGCTGCGGACTGGCAGTACGCGATCCCCAACAGCCCAACCAATCCCTCGGCCGGCTATCATCCGGCTCTGTTTGTCGGGGCCGACTCGGGCGTCTACGAGTCGGTGGACAACGGTCAAACCTGGTCGCTCTTCCCGCAGTCGACCCTGGGAGCCGCTCAGTCCAACGGGAACCTGCCGCACGTTGTCGTCAACTCGTTGAGCCTCTCCCTGGGCAACGTCGACCCGAGCACGGGGATGCCCACGCTGGCCGGGCCGTATCAGGTTGTCTCTTTCAACGGGACGATCACCAACGGATCGGCCACCATCACCAACGCCAGCAACCTGAACGGTCTGGCCGCGGGCGACGTGGTCACTGTGCCCGGCGTCACCGGTGGGTTCACGATCGCCGCGATCAACACGAGCAACAACA
Source organism: Planctomycetales bacterium (assembly GCA_027435495.1). GTDB lineage: Bacteria > Planctomycetota > Planctomycetia > Isosphaerales > Isosphaeraceae > JAKAUH01. The sequence goes on along the minus strand of DAHZZC010000771.1, from coordinate 18,462 downwards.
GCCTGACGCTGACGTCCGCGATCAACTTCACCGGGACCAGCCCCGAGTCGGTCGCGCTTCAGGCGTCGAACCCGACCGCCGCCGCCGATCCGAACACGCTGATGGCCGCGACCTACGGCCGAGGCGAGTACGCGATCAACCTGGCGCCGATCGTGCTTCCCTCGTCGGTCGCGTTCCTATCAACGAACTCGACGACGACGGATTCGGCCGGCTACACGGTCGTCAACACGTCGAAGCCGACGCTGAACGGGCTCAGCTCGATCACCGCGTACGGCAACACGACCTGGGTCACGATCAAGGACCTGACCCCGGGCGACGCGACCTACGGCCAGGTCATTGGCGGGTTCGACCCCTCCCAGCCGCTTCAGGCGAACTCGGGCAACACGACCAACTCACTGGGTAACTTCACGATCCCGGTCACCTCGGCGCTCAACTCGAACACGATCAGCCTGAGCGGGTCGCTCACCGCTGGGTCGGCCACGATCACCGGGCTGAGCACGGTCATCGGGCTGGTCGCGGGCATGCCGATCGCCGGTCCGGGAATCCAGGCCGGGACAACGATTCAGAGCATCTCCGGAACCACGCTGACGCTCTCGCGGAACGCCCTGGTCGGCGGAACGGGCGTCTCACTGCTGGCGAACCTCAAGACGATCGAGGTCTACACGACCAACGACGCCGGGGCGCAGAGCAACCCGGTCATGCTGACCTTCGATTTGCAGGCCACCGACCTCCCGCCGGTGGCACCGACCGCCCCGCCCCCGGCGCCGACCCTCCAGATCGACCTGCCCGGCCCGGCGCAGACCGGCATCCCGGTGACCAACCTCACCGCGCCTCTCTTCACGGGAACGACCATCCCCGGAACGAGCGTGACGGTCACCGAGGTCTGGACGAACCCGCCGACTGGCGTCACCCCGTCGCCGATCGTTCTCCATCCAACGGTGAACGCCGGAGGTTCCTACAGCTTCACCTTCCAGGATTTCCAGAACCCGGCCGGCGTCAACGTGACCCTGGGCACGTTCCAGGTTTACGCGACGGCCACGTACACCTACGACCCGAACAACGCGGGGCCCTCGCCGCAGTCGAACACGGTGACGTTCCAGATCAACGACGTCCCTCCGCCATCGGTGAGCGACCTCCGGCTCTCACCGGCGACCGACACGGGGATCGTTGGCGACAACGTGACCAGCGACCGGACACCGGTGTTCGTCGGGACGACCGAGCCGGGAAGCACCGTGAACTTCTACCTCGGGACGACGTTCAGCGGGACCGTCGTGGACGGCTCGGCCGACGTGGCCGTCTCGAGCACCACCGGACTGAGGCCCGGCGAGACGGTCGCCGGGACCGGGATCGTCCCCGGGACGACGATCATCCAGATCAACCCGGCCTCGGGCGCGACGCCGGCCCAGGTCGTCCTCTCGCAGGCGGCGACCGCCAGCAGCACCGGTAATGAGGTCCTGGGCGCGGGGAGCCAGGAATCGAGCGTCACGGCGGGGATCTCGTTCAACGGGACAACCACCGTTGGATCGGCGACGGTCCTGGTCGCCAGCACGACCGGCCTGGCCGTGGGCGAGGGAATCGTCGGCCCCGGGATCGCGGGCGGGTCGAAGATCACGAATATCACGAACCTCGCCTCGGGCGAATCGCTCCTGACGCTCTCGCTGGCCGCGACGGCCGGCCAGGCGCAGGGCCTGACCGCCAGCGGGGCGGCGTTCACCGGGAATCTCTCACTGGGCTCGGCAATCGTCTCGAACGTTTCGAGTGCGACCGGCCTGTCGGTCGGCGAGGTGGTGATCGGCTCGGGTATCCCGGCCGGGGCCACGATCACGGCGATCAACACGACGAACCCCGCCAACATCACCGTGACGCTCTCGGCGGCCTCGACGACCAACACCACCGGGGCGAGCCTGACGCCGACCGTTCCCGGCATTGCTGGAACGCTGACCCCGGGATCGGCGACGGTCCTGGTCGGCGGCACGGCCGGGCTCTCCGTCGGCCAGACCGTGAGCGGCGTGGGCATCCCGAGCGGAACGACGATCGCCTCGATCGACACGACCGACTCGTTGATCACGCTCTCGCAGGTTGCGACCGGCGGAAGCTCCTCGTCACTCACGGCGACCGGGCCGATCTTCACGGGGACCCTGACCAACGCCTCGCCGATCGTGGCCGTCTCGAGTTCGGCGGGCCTGGCCGTCGGCCAGTTCGTCTTCGGAGTCGGCCTGCCGGCGACGGGGGCGGTGATCCAGTCGGTGAATTCGGCCACCCAGATCACGCTCAGCACCAGCGCGACGACCACCGCGACGCTGGAGACCCTCTACGCGGCCTCGGCGGCGAGCGACGGAGCCTCGTACGACTTCTCCACGCAGCTCCCGTTCTCGCTGAGCAACGGCCAGACCTCGGTCTTCGTGGTGGTGCAAAACGCGGCGGGCAACCTCTCGGCGGCGAGCAATCCGACGACCGTCCAGATCGTCTCGAACCCGGCCGACTACAACGGCGGCCCGGCCTCGGATCCCGCCTCGTTCACCCGGAACACGACCACCAATCAGGTGCAGTGGACGGTCCAGACGCCGACGGGCACGCCGGCGCCCTGGTTCGGGCCGAGCGGTGTGGCCTACACGCCCTCGACGACCGTCCCGGCCAACCAGGTTGTCCCGTTCCAGGGCGACTTCGACGGGACCGGCCTGACGGGGTTTGCCTACTACAACATCGCCACGGCCACCTGGACGGTCCTCAACGCCTCGACGGCCGCCATCTCGGGGCCGAGCACCTTCGTCCAGGGAACGCCCAACCAGAGCCTGCCGGTGGTCGGTCACTTCGATCCCAACGGCCCGGCCGAGATGGCGGTCTTCACCGTCAATCCCTCGACCGGCCAGGGGACCTGGACCATCGCCAGCAACATCACCGGGTCGCGGTCGTTCTCCTTCGGGCAGTCGGGCGACATCCCGATCGCGGGTGATTTCCTCGGGCTCGGCTACGACCAGGCCGCCGTTTACCGGTCGAGCACGCACCAGTTCCTGGTGTACAACCCGCAGTCGCCGTCGAGCCCGACCGTCTTCACGATCCCGGCGAGCACGCCCGACCTCTCCAGCCTGGTGCCGGTCCCCGGTCAGTACGACAATCAGGCGTATTACAACGCCGCGACCCACGGGACGAACCAGCCGATCTTCGGCCAGACCGAGGCGGCCGTCTACGACCCGATCACGGGGAACTACACGATCCTCGGTCCTGGCGGGACGGCGTATATGATCACCGGGTTCCCGACCAACGGCATTCCGGCACCGGCCGACTATCTCGGCATCGGGTCGGATCAGCCGGCGGTCCTCAACCCGACGACCGGCGAACTGGTCATCTACAACCCGGGGACCGGCAACGCCCCGTCGGCCCTCAGGGGTCAGCTCGTCAACTTCGCCACGCTCCCCGCCGGCTCGATCGCGGTGACAGCGCCTCTGACGTACCGACTCCCGGGCGCCAGTCTCGCGCTGGGCACGGGTGGAACCGGCGGTTCGGGCGGCCTGACGACCGGCGGCGGCACGGGCACCGGCTCGACCGGTGGGACCACAGGCGGCACGGGCACCGGCTCGACCGGCGGCGGTGGATCGGTCGGCACCGGCACTGGCAGCGGCGGTTCGGGTGGTAGCCTGACGACCTCTCCTGGTGGCGGCGGCTCGTCGTCGGGCCTTGGCACCACCGGGACGCCCGGCGGCGGTTCCTCGGCGCCCGGCGGCTCGTCGGCCGGGACTCCGTCGCAGTCTGGTGGCACCAGTACGGGGACGGGCGGCGGCCCCTTGGGGATCGGAGTCGTCGGCAAGCATCACCGGCATCACCTGGTGAAGAAGAAGGCGCACCCGACCCGGCACGTCGTCAAGAAGGGACACCACCACATCGCGGCGAAGCCCGCGCATGGACACCATCACGTGATCCAGGTCATTCCGGCGGACCACCACGCGGCCCCGGCTTTCGTGATCGGCGGCCACCTCGCGCACAAGCAGAACGCGGTTGACCTGGCGATCGAGGCCGTTCACGTCAACCTTCACCACAACCGGAAGCCGGGCCACTCGGCCTGATCCGATCGCGAACCGCGGGGCAGGGGGGCTCTCCTCGACCCCGCGGTGAGCTGTAGTCGATCCCGAAACGTAAGCGACCCCAGCCCTAAAGGGCGAGGCTTTCCAGTTCAACTCGGCCGCAATTCCGGAGACCGGCTTTGGCTTCATCGTTGACCAGTCCTGAGGGCGGCTTACAGGCGTCCTGAGCCCTCAACGCGATGTTGAGAGCGGCGTTTCGATCGGCATGCGAGCGGTGGCCGCATGCCTTGCAGACGAATTCGGATTGGCTCTTTCGATTGGACTTCTCGCAATGTCCGCATTTCGCACAAGTTCGACTCGTGTTCCTGGGGTCAACCGTCACGACGGCGACACCGGCACGTTCCGCCTTGTATGCGAGGAAGGCGTAGAGTTGTCCGAACGACCAACCCGAGAGGCGATTGCGGGCGTCAGAGCCACGAGCCGTTATCCGGTTGCGGATGTGCTTGAGATCCTCAAGCGCGATCCCGCGTCCGGTGCCTTTGGCGTCCTCGACAATCGCCTTGCTGATCCGATGGTTCTCCTGTCGCCGGAACCGGGCTTCCTTCCCGGCTATCCGCCGCAGTTTCTTCTTCGCTCCTCTGGTCCCCTTCCGTTGGAGCCGTTTCCGCTGGAGATTGTGCTTCCGGCGCACCTTCTCGACGTTCGCTCCGGAGTGCTGGTTTCCGTCGCTATCGGTGGCGATATTGGCCACGCCAAGGTCAACCCCGATGAAGTCGGAAGCAGGAATCAGGGAAGTCGCCGGAACATCGACGGTCACAAGGAGAAACCATTTGCCATCGTCGCGCAGAACGAGATCCGCTTGCCCCTTGGCATGCGTAAATTGCTCGGACTGGTACTTCCCCAGGACGAACGGCACGAGGACACGACCGCCGAGCGTCAGCAGGCTGACCCGATCGATCCCCTTGAAGCTCATCATTCGCTGATCGAAGGGCATCGCGGCTGTCGGGCGGAAGACGGGTCGAATCGACCTGTCCCGCTTGTACGCCTCGCAGACCTGAGCGATGCACCGGACAGCCATCTGGGCCGAGAGGCCGAACCGCTCGCGAAGTTCTCCGTAGTGGGCGAGTTGCAACTCGATCTTGTTGGCCGATCGCTTCTCGAACGCATTCCCGGCGAGCCAGTTGGCAGCGGCGTTGAACCGCTCGACCGACTCACGGAGCCTGCGGGAGTGGTCGCGATCAGGCAGTAGTTGCAATTGGACTGTTAGATTCATGCGAGTATTATAGACAATTCTCGTCACATAACAAGATAAGAGGACGGCCTTACATCCCCACGGCTGAAGCCGGGGGCTTCACGGCCGCAATTTGGTGAAAGCGCCGGGGCCGCGATCGAGCTGACGCGGACCCGGCCCTTTTTTATGGTCGGACGAGCGTCAGCGTGCCGAGATCGATGGGCCCGCCGTCGCCCTTCGGCACCTGGAAGCGGTGTCCGACGATCCGGCCCGCGTCGTGCTCCATGAAGAAAACGCTCATCGAGTAGTCGCCCGGCAGGACGTCCTCGACCCGGAATCGCCCCTCTCGGTCGATGGTTGACGTGTAACTTGGGGCGTCGTCGCGCTGCGGACCGGTGGTCTGAAGCGAGATCCACGCGAAGCTCCAGCGGACCGGCTCGGTACTTCCCGCGGGCGGTTGCAGCCGCCCGAGAAGCGCCCGGCCGCTCCCGCCCAGGTCGAGGCGCACCGTCTCGCCAGCGGGGAACGCGGCGACGACGTGGCACGACGAGGTGACCTCGGTGGCGCCCTCGTTCGCCATGAACGTGATCGCCCGGCCGACCCGGCCGCGACCTGGAACGACCCGATCGAAGGCGAATCGGCCGTCGGGGCCGGTGACCGTCCGATACTGGGTCTGGATCCGGGGCTCATCCTGGCCGAACGAGGTCAGGGTCGAGACATCCAGCTCGATCGGGACGTTCGCGGCCGGTGCCTTGCCGATTCGGTACGTCCCCTCCACCCGGGCCCAGGGCTCCAGGTGGATGATCCGGGCGGACCAGTCGGGTTTCGACCGGAGGTGCGCGAACCCGGTCGGATGGACGATCACGAGCTGGAAGTTGCCGTCCTGCGCCGGGAAGCGGAAACGACCGTCCTCGCCCGTCTGGGTCCGGGCGCAAAAAGTCATTGATGGGTCGATCTCACCGTTCTTGACGATGATCTGCGACCCGGCAATCCCGAGCGCCACCTTCGCTCCTGGAGCGGCGGCGTTGCGCGGCGTGACGACCTTCCCGACGACATCTCGGCCGGGCTCCAGGGCGAAGTCGACGGCGATGGTCCCCTCGTACGGCCGGATCTCGCGGGAGACGGCGGCCCGGTATCCGTCGACCTCGATCCGGATCAGGGTCGCGGCCTCGGCGCGGGTGAGTCGGACCTCGTATCGGCCATCCGTGGCGGCGTAGGGCTCGTTGCGGTTCCAGAAGATTTCATTGGTCTGGAACCGGCTCCCCACGACAACCCGGAAGTTCTTGATGGGTTGCTTCGTGGCGGCGTTGACGACCTTGCCCGAGACGACCAGCGGCCCGGTGACGCGGAAGACATACTCCTGGGCGCGGGCGACGATCGGCTGCCGCTGGAGTTCCATGCCGTCGGGCGGGCAGATGTCGGCCCGGAACTCGTCCAGGGGTGCCTCGTGCCAGGTCCAGACGCCCTGGTCGTCGGCGTACTGGCCGACGTGGTCGAACTCGAAATACTCGAACCGGCCGCGCCACCACTGGAAGAAGATCCGGGCCTTCGGGACCGGGCGTTCCTGCTGATCGACGACCCGGACGCGGACCGTCCCGCCGGGCTTCATCCGGAAATCGACCGGCCCCATTTTCGGCTCGACGGTGACTTCCTTCATGTCGGTGGCGCGGCCGGGCGCCGAGGCGACGACCCGAGCGGCCCTGGGCTCGCAGCCCTCGATCCGATACTGGCCTTCGGGATCAGTCTGGGCCTCGCGGATGTTGTTGGCGAACTTCGTCCGGACCCGGGCGCCGGCGATCGGCCGGCCGGCCTCGTCGATGATCCGTCCGGAAATGGTCAGCCCGCGTTCCAGGACGATCCGCGCCGAAGGCGGCCGATCGGGCGGGATGCCGAACTCGCGGCGGGTGAGCGGGCGCTGGTAGGGACGGTGGCCGGAGTGGTTGATGCTCACGGAGACCTCGGCCATCGAGGCCGGGACGGTGTCGATGTGCCATCGGCCGTCGTCGTCGGTCCGGGCGGTCCGGCCGCTGCCGAGCTGCCGGCCATCGCCGGGGCGCTTTTTGAACTCGATCCCGGGATGGACTTCTGCGCCGGCGATCGGGTGCCCTTCGGCGTCGACAACGATCCCGCCGACCGACCAGGCTGTCTCCAGCTCGGCGGTGAATCGATCGGGGATGGTTTCGTCGTGTGTCTCGGACGACCAGCCGGCCCAGTACGGCCCGTAGCCGGGGATTTCGATGAAGGCCTCCAGGCGAGTCGGTGCCCGGGGGAACTCGATGGCGACCCGGCCCGAGGCGTCGGCCAGGACGGTTGTTCCAAAGGGACCCTGGCGGACGAATCGGCCTTTGCGGACGCGATCGCGGGTCGTCGGCGGGTCGCCCCGCAACTCGACGGCGGCGCCCGGGACCGGCTTGCCGCCCGGCCCGACGACGGTCAACTCGAAGGCCCGAGGTTTCGCGGGCGGGGCCTGTGCCTCTGCGGTCATGGTCGCCACGGTGGCGGCAAGGCATCCGAGAGCGGCCAGGAGGATCGGGCGAGCCGGCATGGGCATTCCCCCCGTACTGGAGAAATCGAGATGCGGGAGAGGACGACACAACGAGCTGGATGGCCCTCGCCGATGCGGCGTTCAGGCTCCCTCGACGATCGCCAACGTGTTCCCCATGTCGCGGCGGAGCTTGCCGTCCTGAACCAGCTCCTCCCAGACCTCGGGCGGATGGCCGGGCGGGGGTGTGATCCCGGTGATCCCCGACTTCTTCCCGCCGGCGCGGCTCAGACCCGATTCATCGTCGAGCCGGGCAAGTTTCAGCCTCTTCTTGAACGCTTTCATCGCCCGCTTCTTTTCTTCATCAGTCGCCATGCTCGGAGTCTCCCGCGACGGGCCGCCGGGCGATCCAGGCCCGGCTCGTCCCCAGCTTCGGCGAACCGGCGCGGCCCGTCAAGCCCGCGTGGACCCCGCCAAGAACCGCCGATAAAATCGTGGTTCGAAGTCTCCCTCGATCCCTGCAACCGCCCGGGAGGTCGCGACGATGGCCAGCATGGTCAAGATCGGTTCGCTGTTTCTCAACCTCGACCTGGTGGTCCGGGTCGACGACCTTTTCCTGCGCGCGAAGGAGGATCGGCTGGTCGTCTATTTTGCCTCAGGTGACGAGCCATTGGCCCTCACCGGCGCAGAGGCCGACGACCTTCGCACCTGGCTCAACACGGTCGCGACCAACCTCCGGCAGGCCGCCGACCCCGAGGCCGGCGATCGCTGAGCCGTCCGACCGCTACCGGCGACGCGCCAGCTCCCGGAACTTCAGCTCGTCCGACGGCACTGCTAGATGAAAATCTCTCATGTAGGCATCATTGGCGGTGAAGAGGAACCGGTCGGGGTTCTTCGCGGGCATCGGGGTTCTCTGTGTCCCGGTTGGGGGCCTTCCGGAGAGAGTCCTGCACCCGGTGTGCCAGGGAACGGGCTGGTCTCTGGGACCGGGTGATCCAGGAAGCTTTCCTGGCGAGCTTCGGATTGGCCCATCCGTGACCTGGGCTCGTCGATCGGGTAAACTTGATGAGATCCAGACGCCGTCGAGACTGGAAGCTCACCACAGGAGCCCACCGAGATGACTGGCCGCCTTCCATCCCTCCTCGTGCTCCTCGCCTTGATCCCACCCGCATCCGGAGCGGAGCCGACCTCAATGGAGGCCCAGCTTCGTCGAGAGAATCTGGCCGATCTGGCCCGAGACGTCCAGCGCCTCGGCGATGCCCGCCGCGGTGCCGTTGTCTTCCACAATCCGGCAACAACCTGCGTTCTGTGTCACATGGCGGCCGGGGACGCGACCACTGGACCGGTTGGCCCCGACCTGGCCTCGATTGGCAAGATCAACGCGGAATTCCTGATCGAGTCGATCCTGGAGCCGTCGAAGACCATTCGGAAGGGATACGAGCCGGTCACGATTGCTACCGACGAGGGTCAGACGATTTCCGGCATCCTGGTCGAGGATCGTCCCGAGGTGGTCGTCTTGCGCGACATGAGCAATGGAGGCAAGCCCACCAAGATCGAGCGCGATCGGATCGACGGGATGCGACGAGACGGGGCATCGATGATGCCGACAGGATTGGTCAACGGCCTGGCGACGCGTCAGGAGTTCCTCGACCTGGTGCGTTATCTCGTCGAGATCGCCGAGGGGGGCCCGGACCGTGCCCGTGCCTTGCGGCCGGAGCCGACACTCATCGCGCCAAGTCCGCTCCCTGAGTATGAGCGGCGGCTGGACCACGCGGGTTTGATCTCAAGCCTGGATCGCAAAAGCTTCAGCCGAGGCGAGGCCATTTACACGCGGGTCTGCGCCAACTGCCACGGGACCCAGGACCACCCCGGTTCGCTTCCGGACGCTCCACGATTTGCCTCGACGCCGCTAAAGAATGGCAGCGACCCCTATCGCCTCTACCGGACAATCACCGATGGCTACGGTCGGATGGTCCCCCAGACCTGGATGGTTCCGCAACAGAAATACGACGTGATCCACTACATCCGAGAGGCGTACTTCAAGCCCCATAACCCCGGCCTGTACGCGGCCGTCGATCGGGCTTACCTCGATCGACTGCCGAAGGGCGACACGCGAGGGCCCGAACCGTCGAAGATCGAGCGCTGGGAGGCGATGGATTACGGCTCGTGCCTGATGACGACCATCGAGGCGGGCCAGGATAAGTCCAACATCGCCTACAAGGGGATCGCGGTCCGGCTCAACGCGGGGCAGGGGGGGATCTCGCGGGGGAGCGCCTGGGTCCTCTACGAGCACGACACGCTCCGACTGGCTGCCGCCTGGACCGGGACGGGCTTCATCGACTGGAACAGTATCGCGTTCAACGGCCGGCACCAGGTTCATCCTCGACTCGTCGGCGAGGTTCAGGTGGCGAATGGCGACAAACCCGGCTGGAGGAATCCCTCGGACCCCAGAGCCGAGGACCGTCGGGTCGTCGGTCGCGACGGCCGCCGTTACGGCCCGATGCCCCGCGACTGGGCCCATTACCGGGGTATCTATCGCCACGGCGACCGCGTTGTCCTGGCCTATACGGTCGGCGCGGTCGATCTCCTCGAATACCCGACGCTCGAGGCCGACCCCGCGCAGCCTGGTCGCTCGATCTTCGCCCGGACGCTGGAAATTGGGCCGTCGGCTGTGGAACTGTCGATGCTTGTGGCCCCGCGGAATGTGGCGGTCGCGATTGTCGGAGACGGTTCGGCGGCCCGGCTGGATTGGGAAGATGAGGCGATCCGGCTGATCATTCCGGCGTCGGGGAGTTCGCGAGTGGTGAAGGTGCTGATGTCTGCTGGAGAGGCGAAGGCGCTCGAAGCGTTTGCCGCCTCAATGCCGGCGTCGGAGGCGCCGTCGACGTTCACCCATGGTGGCCCCCGGCGATGGACCGAGGTCGTCAAGACGCAGGCCGCGATCGGCCGCGACGACGGCCCGTTCGCCGTGGACACCCTGGCGATTCCCGAGGCCAATCCGTGGCTCTGCCAGGCCCGGCCGACGGGCTTCGACTTCCTCCCGGGCGGACAGGCCGCGGCCGTTTGCACCTGGGACGGCGATGTCTGGATCGTCGAGGGGCTCGATGACCCGGCCAGGGGGCTTTCCTGGCGTCGGATTGCTGCCGGACTCTTCCAGCCTCTGGGATTGAAGATTATCGATGGGACGATCCACGTGGGATGCCGCGATCAGGTCGTCCGGCTTCGCGATCTCAACGGCGACGGCGAAGCTGATTTTTATGAGTGCTACAACAGCGACCACCAGGTCACCGAGCACTTCCACGAGTTCGCGATGGGTCTGCAAGCCGACGCCGAGGGGAACCTGTATTATGCCAAGGCGGCGAGGCACGGCCTGGAAGCGGTTGTTCCGCAGCACGGGACGTTGCTCAAGATCGCTGGCGGAGGAGTCTCGACCGAGATCCTGGCGACCGGATTCCGGGCGCCCAACGGCGTTTGCCTGAATTCCGGCGGGACCTTCTTCCTCACCGATCAGGAAGGGTTCTGGACTCCCAAGAACCGGATCAACCTCGTCCGGCGAGGGGGATTTTACGGGAATATGTGGGGTTATCACGATGTGAAGGATTCTTCTGACGCCGCGATGGAGTCTCCCGTCTGCTGGATCACGAACGCCTTCGACCGGTCGCCTTCGGAACTGGTCTGGGTGGAGACCAACCATCCCGCCTGGATGCCGCTACGGGGCTCGCTCCTGAATCTTTCGTACGGTAACGGCAAGGTCTTCGTGGTGCCGATCGAGGTCGCTGGCGGGACGATCCAGGGCGGAATGTGCGCGCTGCCGATCCCGCCGTCGCCGACCGGAATCATGCGGGGCCGGTTCAACCCGGTCGACGGCCACCTCTATACCTGTGGTATGTATTCCTGGGCGGGCGACCGGACCCAGCCCGGTGGATTTTACCGCATTCGGGCGACCGGCAAGCCGATGCACGTCCCGATTGGGCTTCATGCCCGGAAGAACGGCATGCAGCTTGTCTTCACCGACCCTCTCGATCGGAAGTCGGCGAGCGATCCGGCGAACTACTCGGCGCGGGTCTGGTCCTTGAAGCGGACGGTCAACTACGGTTCGGAACACATCAACGAACACCCGATCGCGATCACGGCGGCGAAGGTCTCCGACGACGGCCGGACGGTCTTCCTTGAGATTCCTGATCTAAGCTCGACCTGGTGCATGGAGATCACCTACGCGATCCGGGGCGCCCTGGGCGAACCCGTGGAAGGGGCCATCGACAGCACGATTCACCGGGTTGGCGACTGAATTCGTCCCGGATCCTCGCCGCGAGGCGCCGGATCGAAAGCCGGCCTCAGGACGAGTCGATGGCCCCCGTTCCGTTCCAGGTCTCCCCGGGCAGGCTCCGGGCGAGCAGGAACACCTGCACCATCGTGCCGGTCGTGAAGGCATGCACGACGGTACCGGTCGAGGTCTCGACTTCCGCGGTTGCCTCGCGCACCTCCACGCCGGTGATTCGCCGGATTTCCTCCCGCATGGACATGCAGGAGGTGGCGAACAACTGGCGGTGGAACTCCTGCACCTGAGCGGCGCCCTCCGGAGTCCTGGCGAGGTCTCTCTCGGCCGGCGAGAGGGCGCCGTGGAGCGTGATCACCAGCGTGTCCGCGCTCAGGACCACGGTTGCCGCATCGGGGGCGTGGCCGGTCTGCCCCTCCCCGAAACGGATGGCTACCTGGGCGATCTGCTCGGTCATGGTCGCATTGGGATTGAGCATCGAAATTGTCTCCCATCACTCCGGCGGTGTCGGCCGCCTCGGGCAAAAAAAAGCCGGCGTGGTCGAATACCATCAGGTACTCGACCACGCCGGCGTACTCGTCAACGAGCCACCCGACCCGGTCGGGGTGCCCTTTATCTAGTCGTCCGACGGCAATCACCCCGAATCTTGGTCGGGGTCGAATGGCCGGTTCTCGCCGGCCCTCTTCATTGTTCTATTGTGCGGAGGCGGGCAGGAATAGCAAGGGAATAGTTTTTTTGGCATGATGGTCCTTTAATGAGTAATGAGTGAGGAGAGGCGATTCGGGCTCGGTCGCCATGGGGAAGACGCCAGGAGGGGGCCGTAATGAAGACGCAGGGTGAGACCGAGGCGGCCATCTGCGAGGGGATTACGCGGTTCGAGCAGGAATACATGGGCCGGGGTCCCAAGGACATCCGCGCCCATATTCTCGGCGACCTCCTCGTCGTGCGCCTTCAGGGCGTCTTGACGGCCGCCGAACAGCACCTGGTCAAATCGCTGCCGCCCGAGAAGGGGAGGGATCTGCTTAAGCAGGTCCGTACCCATCTCATCGAGACGGCGCGGCCACGGCTCGAGGCGATGGTCCGGGATGTCACCGGCCAGCAGGTGCTGAGCTTGCACCACGACATCAGCACCGTGACCGGCGAGGAAGTCGTACTGTTCACCCTCTCCGAGCCGATGGTGTTCCGGGAGCCGAAGAGGAAGTAGGCTGGGCGCGCCGAGACGAGACGAGTTCGGCGGCCGAGGTGGAGGCATCTGATGTCGCAATTCCCCCCCTTCCGGCCAGCCGGTGCGCCGGGGTGTGTCATCCGGGTAGCCCAGATCCTCAACCGACTCGACCTGGCCTGGCGCAATCGGCTTCGGACCGAGCCGCGCGACCTCGAGGTGCTGCGCGGCCTCCCCGCGGGCGCTGGCGCCATTCTGGCCTCGAATCATGCCGACGAGGTGGACATGAGGGCCTGCCTCGAGATCTCGCGCCGATGCGGTCGCCGGTTTCTCTACATGATAAACAGTGAGGCGTTTGATGAAGGCTTCGGGAGCGCTGGCTGGTGGCTCCAGCGGCTCGGCGCCTTCTCCGTGGAGCGGGGAGGCCGGAACGATCAGGCGAAGCGCTACGCCATCGATGCGGTGAAACAGGGACGGGAGGTCCTGGTCATTTTCCCGGAAGGGGAGATCTATTACCTGAACGACCTGGTGCAGCCGTTCAAGGGCGGCGTTGCCGAGATCGGGATGCGGGCCGTGATTGAGGTGCGCCGGACGCGACCCGACTGGACCGCGTACCTGATCCCCATGGCCATCAAGTATCGCTATCGACGGCCGATACTCTCTGTCCTCGAGCCGCGGATCCGCTCGATGGAGCGGCGGCTCTCGCTGGGCCTCCAGGGCGGCCCGCTCCCCCGGAGGTTGGGCCTGATCATGGCCGAGCTTCTGCGACGCCAGGAGAGCCTCCATCATCTGGAGCCTGGCCCGGATCACGCGACCGAACTGGGCGATCGCGTGCAAGAAGTCAGGCGGAGGGTGCTCCTGGAGGCGGAGGGACACTATGCCGGCCCGACCGTCGAAGCCGGGGCCCAGGCGAATGATCGGACGTGGCGGCTCAGCTCCTACCTCCGCGGCCTTCTGAGGCAGGGGCCGAGATACAGCGAGGAGGATCGCGCGGCCTTCCGCATCGACCTCTCGGCGCTGGAGCATGTCGCCCGGATGGCGGGCTGGCGGCCGCGATACACAGACCTCGACCCGTCCCAGGAGCGGCTGGCGGAGACGGTCCTCAACCTCGAGCGCGAGGTCTACGGGATCAAGCGGCCCCGCCAACTGGCCCGGCGCGACGTGTTGCTGCGCATCGGCGAGCCGATCGACCTGGGGCGATTTGTGAAGTCTTACCTCCGGGATGACCGGGCGGCTCGTCATGAGATCGCGGCGCGGCTCCGCGACGCGATCCAGGCCCTCATCGACGCGATCCGCGACTCTGTCGGATGACCGCGAACGCGAGAGGAATGACACGAATGTCATTGTATATTGAGTGATGACGCGATAGAATATGTCAGGGATCATCCGAAGGGGATCGTGGAGAGCCTCGCCGGGGTCGCCACGTTACGGGTCCGAACGACCCTCGATTCGACTCGCGGAGGTACGACGATGGTGGGACCGATCCGATTGCCCATGACGGCCCAGGATGTGATGACAAGTCACCCGCGCACCTGCTCCGCCTTCAGCTCGGTCCTGGAAGCCAGCGTGCTCTTCCAGGACGCCGAGTGCGGCGCCGTGCCGGTGGTCGACGCCGGCCGGCCGGTCGGGATCCTGACCGACCGCGACGTGGCCCTGGCGGTGGCCAACAACCCCGACCTGGGGAGCCTGCCCGTGGCCGAGTTTATGCGCAAGGATGTGGTCTCGGTCGCGCCCGACGCTTCCATGGAGGAGGTCACGGAGCTTTTCAGCCGCCATGGTGTCCATCACCTCCTGGTGGTCGATGCCGTCGGCCAACTTCAGGGGATCATCGCGTGGTCGGACCTGGCCCCGCATGTCTCCGATGCGAGCCTCGGCCGGATGGTCGGCGAGGCGGGCGACCGGCGTTGAGGGCGAGATGCGGGGCCGCGGCCGATCGTCGCGGCCTGCCGACCCCGCCCGCCGACTCCTCGCTACTTCTTGGCCACGGTCACCTTGAATTCGTTGGTGGCGTCTCCGCCCTTGGTCGGGTGCCCCGTCACCTTGACCGTGAAGTCGCCCAGCGAGGCATCGTCGGTGGCCTTGAGCGTGACCTTCGCCTCGGTGTTGCCGTGAAGGATAATGGGGTTCGCGGAGCCGAGCGCCACACCCTTGGGCCCGTCGGCGAACTCGAGGGTGACGTCCTCCTCGAAGTTCTTCCCCCGCTCGATGCCGATCAACACCTCCTTCGTCTCCCCCTGGTGGATTGTGGTCGACATCCGGGGGACCGTCAGATTGAACGTCCTGTCGGCCTCGCCATAGGCGGGCGGCTTCTGGGCCGGGCTGGTCACTCCCGGCCCGCCGGGGACGGCTTGATCGCACCCGGAGAGGGCGACCATCGCCATCGTCAGGATACCGGCGGTCGTGCGTTTCATCGGAGATCTCCTCTTTCGAGAGAAGGCAGGTCCCGCGCCCGCCGGCCCCACGCGAGATCAAAGCGATCCCGACCCAGGGGTTCGAAGAAGGCGGGCGAGGATGTGGAATACGGGGCTCGTGAACGGGCCGGGATGGCTGTCGCCATCGGGCCGGGGAGGCTTTATTCGTTGTGCTCGTTCGCGAACGCGGCGATCTCCCTGTCCGCCACGTCCCTCGCGTAGCCGTACTTCTTCTGGAGCAGGAGGGCGAGCTGGCCGCTTTCCCCGCCGAAGGTCGTGAGGTCCGCGTCGGTCAGCTTGCCCCACCTCTCCTTCACCAGGTCCGTGAACTCTCTCCAGTCGCCCGCGATCTGATACCACTTCATGGCGGACCCCTCGAGGTGTTGGCGTAGGAGTTCTCCGGCGCGGTCGTGCCGGGAACCGTGCGGGCCCGGGCGCGATCCGCCCCGCCCCGCCCCGCTTCAGAAGCCGCGCGGGATGTATCCAGCAACCAGCAGGACCAGGATGATGACAAGGAGCAGCCCCAGGCCGGAGCTGGGACCGTAGCCCCAGTTCCGGCTATATCGCCAGGTCGGCAGGCCTCCCATCAGCAGGACGACGAGGACAATCAGCAAGATCAGTCCCATGATCGACTCCTCTCGAGAATCTCTTCGGAATCCGACGAGACAATCGACAATTCTGTGTGTTATTGGATGTTAATTTGTCGCGCTTTGCAGCGGCAGCCGCACCACGAACTCGCTGCCCATCCCGAGGCCGGCACTCGTGGCCTGCACGCTCCCCCCGTGCTGCTCGATCAGGCCGCGCACCAGGCTGAGGCCGATCCCCAATCCGCCCGCCGAACGATCCTTCAGGTCCGGTATCTGGACGAACAGGTCGAAAATACTTGGGAGCATCTCCGACGCGATGCCGATCCCTGTGTCTCGCACTCGGAGGATCGCCTGGTGATTGTTGGCTTCCACGACCACTTCGATCCGCCCTCCCGCCTCCGTGTACTTGGCGCTGTTGTTCAGCAGGTTCGCGGTGACCTGGACCAGGCGGGCCAGATCTCCGTTCACCACGGCCTCCGACTCGGGGAGCGAGATTTCCAGGCGGAGCCCCTTCGCGTCCATGAGAGGGCGACCGCTCTCGACGGCTTGAGCGACCACGTCCGCCAGGTCCACCAGTCCCCTCCGGAGATGGAGCTTACCCTGACCGATCCGGAAGATGTCGAGCACGTCGTCCACCAGCCTGGCCAACTGCTGGGACTGGCGCTCGATCACGCCCGCGGCCCATCGGATCTCGGGGTCGGCCGGGCCCTTGGCGCGGAGGAACTGGATGGCGCTCAGGATGGGAGCGAGCGGGCCCCGCAACTCGTGGCCGAGGACCGCGAGGAACTCGTTCTTGAGGCGGTCGGCTTTCTGGAGGGACTGGTACAGCCTCGCATTCTCGACGACCGTGGCGACACGGCCGCCGAGGTCCTCAGCGAGGTGGAGGTCGTCCTCGGTGTATTGGCGTCCCGAGATCCCGGTGTAGCAGAAGGTAAACATGCCGAGATTTCGCTCGCTGGTCGTGATGGGCACGGCGATCAGGGAGCGGATATCCATGTCGCGCATGATCTCGAGATGCCTCGGGCTGGTGGCGACGGTCCTCATCCAGGCGTCGGTGACTTCCGGTACGAATTCGGCCCGGCCTTCGCGCAGGGCCCTCGCGAGGGGATGGTATTGTCCGTCACCGGGCGGGTCGAACCGGTCAAACCGCGCTTGCTGCGCCGGGACGGCGTGCATCCAGCTCACGTGCGGGATGGCTTCCTCGGACGCGCCGACGTCCACGAAACAGAGGTCAGCCAGGAAGGGGACGGACCGGCGGGCCAGTCGCTTCACCGTGGCCTCGTCGTCGCGGGAGTCGAACTCGGCGCTAGCTTCCAGGACAAAGCGTTGCCGCTCCTCGACCCGTCGCCGATCGGCGATCTCAGCCATCGCGCGGTCGCGCAGCCTGGTCATCTCGTCCAGCCTCTCGACCTCCCGGAACGCCCGATAGTGCGCCTCGAGGAGCGTCTGGCCCAGTGCCTTCAGGAGGTCGGCCTGGACTCGCAACAAACTCCGCCCGGGGGAATATTGCTGGGGGCCCGGCTCGTGGGCTCCATCGAGTGGGGAGACGGGCATCTTGCCAGCGGACGCCTCGGGTCGCGTTTGAGGTGTTGGGCCGGGGTTCTGGCCCGCGAGCAGGATGCCGATCGGGTGTTCGTCCAGGGAGAGGGCCACGGCGAAGTGTCCCGGGCCCGGCCTGTCCCGCACCACGGTTCGGCCGTCGACCAGGGCGTCCCAAACGCAGGAGCAGGGTCGGGAACTCGCTGGCGAGAAGAGACATCCGGTGACCGCCGTCGAGTCGAGCGAGGACGATGGACCCTGGCCCGATCGCGGATGGGTGTATCTCCCGAGCAGGCGCCCGTGCTCATCGATGAGGGCCACGGTCAGGCCGGTGGCTCGGGAGTATTCTCGCAGCCGCTCTCGCCAGTAGCCCGGGTTCAGGACGGCGGTGCGGAGGCTCATCGCGGGCTTGGCTCCGCTCGGCGCAGCCGATGGGAGGGGACCCACACGATCGCGGCTCGGTCCCTCCTCACGGGGCCCGACGCTTGTCATCATCGACTCCTGGGCTGGGTGTTCCTGGGCGAGACTCACGAGATGGGCACGCTGTTCGAAAGTTGGGGCTTGTTCCACGTCGCGGCTGGAATCGAATAGTCGAATGAAGCTCCTCGGCCATCGGCCGAGGTATCAGGAAGGCCCCCCCGAGGGGGCCGTCTACGTGGGGTAGCCCCCCTTGGGGGCGTGGAGGTCAGACCAACTTCTGCGATTCCCCGGCACGTGGCAATGGCTTCTCCGAATTGGCTCACGGACTCGGTCGT
>DAHZZC010000770.1 GCA_027435495.1 Planctomycetales bacterium | reverse complement strand
CGCAAGGCGGCCCTCGACCAGCTCGCGGCCGAGGGCACGCCCGGTTCGTGAGCGGGGCGAGTCAACGGGCGGCGGTCGCCTCGGCATGCAGTTCCTTCAGGAGCCGGACGGCCGCGTCGACCAGCCGCTCGCCCGAGCCCTCGCCGCATCGGGCGCTGATGACCTCGTAATTCCCCTGCGCGTAGGCCCGTCGCGAGGGGATGTAGCCGATCGCACCATTGGCCAGCTCGGCGATGATCGTTCGGCGGAACGGGGAGTCCTGCTTGATCGCCAGGCCCAGCTCGACAAAGATCTCGCCCGGCAGCGAGACCCAGGCGAGTTCGTCGCCGACCGCGATCACCTGCACCTCGACCGGGATCGGATGGCCCTTCCGCGCGACGACGTCGCGTACCTTCAAGGCGTCGACCTGATCGAGGAACTTCGGCCGGGGCGGCTTCGGGGACTGCATTTGCCGGAGGATCTCCTGCGAGCGCTCGATATCGGCCTGGTCGATCGTTGCGAGTGGGAGATTTACCATCGTCGATCGGACTCGGACGGCATCCGCTCGGACGGGTTCCAGCCGGGGCCAGGTGCGCAGGACCTCGGCGGCGAGGATCGTTCCCATCCGCGAAGCGTTCGCGAAACCGCGTTGCGGCTCGCGCCATCGGACGTCGATGTGGTTCACGTCGCCGCAGCAACCGGTCGAGTAGAGCGTGACCACGTCGCGACCCCGAAAGTCGGCGAGTTGCCGCGCGAGCGTTGCGGGCATGTCGGCGGAGATCTCCGGGGCGCCGATGTTATCCAGGTGGACGGCGTAGTTCACCGCGATCGCGATCGGAAGGCCGTCGGGTGTGGCGAAGTCGACCACCGGGACCTCGGGATCGATCGTCCCGGCTGTCTTGAGAATCCGAGGGTTGAGCTTGCCCGGGTTCCAGCCGACCGAACCGTCGGTCATGTGGAATCGACGATTGAACGCGATCGAATCCTCGTGTCCGACCGCCGCGCGGACGATCGCGGGCGCCTTTTTCGACTCGGCGAGCCGGACAGCCTCCGCGATTTTCGAGGGCAGCGTATCGAGGTAAGCGACGACCCGGTCGGACTGGCCGCCGAAGGGGCTCTCGCGGTCGATCACAGGGCCGGTGTGGCTGTGGGTCGCGCTGATGAGAACGTCGGCGCCCCGGATCTGGGTCGATTTCTCGATCTCCTTGCGAGTCTGTTCGACCAGGTCTCGGGGCGTCGAGATCAGATCGAGCGCGACCATCGCCGCCGATCGGCCGCCGGCCTCGATCACGACGGCCCTGGCGTAGAGGTCATCATGGATGCCCTGGGCGCCTCGCTCGGAGTAGTATCCGGCCATCGGGATTCCGGCCGCTGGCGTGATCGGGACCGCCGCCGCGCCGACGCGGACCTCGCCCGATCGGGCGGTTGCGGTGAGGAGGGTGAGGGTCGCGAAGAACAGGGAGAATCGCATCGGTTCGGGTCTCCGTCGGATCGATGGGGACGGTTCTCGACTTCGGGGTCGCCGTCATCATAGCGGCCTGGAGGCGTCGGTGCGCCGTCTTTCAATCCTCGTCACCGGTCGATGCCGTGGCCTCGGTTGTGCCGATGGTGGGATCGCCGGCGGCCATCTCCTGGGCGATGATCAGCTCTCGGGCTGAGTCGCGCAGAGCAGGCAGTTCCCGCGCAAACAGGATCGCGCCAAGGATGCAGACGACGCCACCGATCGCGACGGTCGTCGGGGCGCCGAAGCGGTCGGCAAGTACCCCCGCCAGGAGCGAGCCGAACGGCGCCATGCCCAGAAACATCATCGAATAGACCGACATGACTCGTCCGCGGAGGGCGTCGGGGACCATCGACTGGACCATGGTGTTCGAGGCAGCCGTCTCGACGATCACCGCGAAACCGATCGGGATCAGGAGTACCGTCGAGAGCCAGAATTCCCGGGAGAGCGAGAACGCGATCAGACCGACGCCGAAGGCGCCTGCCGACCAGGCGATCCATCGCCCAAGGCCCCGGATGTCGTGCCGGGTCGCGAGCATCAGCGCGCCGACCATCGCGCCGAGGCCCGAGGCGCCGGTAAGGATTCCCAGGCCCCAGGCGCCCGAGTCGAGAACCTGGTCGGCGAAGATCGGCATCAGGACCGAGTACGACATCCCGGTGAGGCTCAACAGGCCGAGCAAAAGCAAGATCGCCCGGATCGGCCCGGTGCGTGCTGCGAAGGCGAAGCCCTCGAGGATCCGGCCGATCGACGTGGAGCCCTCGGGGCGTTTCGGTGGGACGGGCTTCGGGTGCATCATCGCCAGGCCCGCCAGGACCGCCAGGTACGAGGCCCCATTCGCGAAGAAGCACCAGCCCTCGCCGATCACCGCGACCATCGCTCCGGCGATCGCCGGCCCGAGAATCCGAGCGCCGTTGAACATCGACGAGTTCAGCGCGATGGCGTTCATCAGGTGGTCTCGGCCGACGAGCTGGACCAAAAACGCCTGGCGAGCCGGGATGTCGAAGGCGTTGACGATGCCGAGGAGAGTCGCCAGCGCGAAGACATGCCAGAGCTGGACCGTCCCGGAGAGGGTCAGACCGGCCAGGGCGAAGGCCAGGATCATCGAGGCGGCCTGGGTCGCCATCACGATCCGGTGCCGGCTCCGTGCGTCCGCAAGGCTACCGCCCATCGGCGAGAGGAGCAGGACCGGGATCTGTCCGGCAAACCCAACCAGCCCAAGCATCACCGATGATCCGGTCAGGCGATAGACCAGCCAGGACTGGGCGATCCCCTGCATCCAGGTGCCGATCAACGAGATGAACTGCCCGGCGAAGAAGAGCCGGAAGTCGCGGTGCACCAGCGCCCGGACCATGGACGGCCCCTGCATCGGGGCCCTGTCCGGCCCGGCGTCGATCCCCGTACTCATCGGTCGCGTCCCGGCCTCATCGTTTTGCCTCATTCGGACGGCCCGGGACCCTCGGATCGTCGCGTGGGCCGAGCGCCTCTTGCCCGTCCTGGTTTCAGGATTGTCCGGTCGCCGCCGGTTGTCAACGCCGGGAATGCGAGCGAGCCGTCCGGTCCCAAATTTGCGAGGAATCTCCTTTCCACATATTCACGGAAGCGACCCTCCCAAATCGACCGAAGCCACTGGTGGATTTCCCGTCGTCGATCGATCCAATCAGATAAATCATGTGCACTCATGAGCAGGATGTTTTGTCGACGGCCGACCATCGTCGAAGCGGCCGCCGGGAGCGGGTCTGCGATTCCTGGGTGGTTCAAGACAACGGCACGTTCGCCGAGGAGCGTCCGGCCCTGTCGATCGAGATGCTCGTACAAACCCCGCGCCCCTGGTGTTTCCGGCGTCCCTGGAA
>DAHZZC010000769.1 GCA_027435495.1 Planctomycetales bacterium | reverse complement strand
CCGTGTGCTGACGATCAAGGGCCGGCGCCTGGTCGCGTTCCCGGTCTGCGTCGTCGGGCTGAGTCCCGAGGAGTCGATCCGGCTCCAGGAGGAGGGGCTTGGTGGACGTCGGCGGATGGGGTGCGGGGTGTTTTGTCCGTTCGAGATGAGGACCCTTGCCGGTCAGGCCCAGCGAGAACGAGGAAATATGCGATGAAGGATCCTTTGTTGGCTAAATCCTCGAAAGGGGGTGGAGCTTCGCCGCCACTGCCTGTCACTCTCGTCGGTCACACGCGCTGCGTGCTGAGGGCCGCCAACGCCCTGTTCGAGAGCGAGGGGGGACCGACGCGATTGGGACGGTCCTGGCTCCGGTTCTTCGGCCTTCCGGAGGCGGAGTTTTCCCGCTTCCTTCGGCAACTTCTCGTCGCAGCCGCACTTCACGACTGGGGGAAGGCGAATCGGGCCTTTCAGGAGGCGCTCCGGTCTCAGGAGGAGCAGGTCATCCGTCACGAGCACCTTAGCGGCCTGCTCCTATTGGACATGATCGAGAACAGGGATGTCCTCGGTTGGTTGAACGCCTCGAAAATCGATGAGATTGTCTTGATCGCCGCGGTGATCTCGCATCACGTCAAGGTCAGCGAGAAGGGAAAATGCCCCCTGGGCTCGTTGCTGGGGAAGCAAGAAACGCTAGTGCTCCTGCGAGATCACGACGATTTCCTGGAGATCTGGCGAGTGGTCGAGGGTCTGGTCGGGTCGTCGTCCCCGGCGACTCCTTGTTTTCCCTCACGTTGGAGCAAGGAGGAAATCCAAAAGCGCGGTCAGAAGGCCATCGAGAAGCTTAAACGATATAACTCGCTCCTGGCGGAAGATGGCCTGCGGAGGCGATGGGTTGGTGCCGTCCGGTCGGCCCTCATCGTGGCCGACGCCGTCGGCTCGGCCGTGATCCGGATGGGGAGCCAACCGGAGGATGAGCATGACCCGGGAGCCGTGATCGAGCGGTGGGTTCGTGGCTGCTTTTCGGATGTTCTGACCGGAGATGACGTCTGGACGAAAGTCGTGAAGCCGAGGATACGGGATCTTCGCGAGCGCGGGCGATGGAAGGATGACAACGGTTACACCTTCGGAGACGAGGGCGGCTTCAGCCAGTTCCAGGTCGACGTGGCGGGCCAGGGAAATCGCGTGCTGCTGACCGCCCCCTGCGGAGCCGGCAAGACGCTCGCCGCCTGGAACTGGATCAAGGCTCAACTGGATCGGGCCCCAGCCGCCCGCGTTCTCTTCCTCTATCCGACGCGGGCGACGGCCACCGAGGGATTCCGGGATTACGTCTCCTGGGCACCCGAGGACGACGCCGGGCTGCTGAGCGGGACGGCCGATTACGAGCTTCAGGATCTGTTCAAAACCCCCGATGATTCGGAGGACAGCCGCCAGTGGCGAAACTATCGATCCGAACGCGGACTCTTCGCGCTGGGGCACTGGAAGAAGCGGATCTTCTCGGCGACGGCCGACCAGTTCTTTCCTTTCATGCAATTCCAGTACGGCCCAATCTGCCTGCTTCCGCTGCTCGCTGAATCGATCCTGGTGGTGGACGAGGTCCACAGCTTCGATGAGTCGATGTTCTCGACGCTTCGGCGGTTCCTCCGAGAATTCCCGTCCGTCCCGGTCCTCTGCATGACGGCGACGCTACCCATCGAGCGACGGAACGAGCTGATCGACCACGGCCTGACGCCCTATCCGGAGACAATACCGGCCGACCTGGAGAAAGACGCAATCCATGAGCGTTATCATATCGAGTGGATCGATTCGAGCCAGGCGAATGACCTGGTTTGCGACGAGTTGAAGCAACGACGTCGCGTGCTCTGGGTCTCCAACCGGGTGAGCGATTGCCAGGGTGTCTTCAAGCGACATCGAAAGGCCGAGGACGACGACGACATCATCGTGAGGGTCTTCTGTTACCACAGCCGATTCACCCTCGACGATCGGAAGGACCGACACAGGGAGCTCATCGGGGCCTTCAAGGGATCGGCCGAAAGGAAATCCCCGCGAGAAGGACTCCTCGGCGCGACCACTCAGGTTTGCGAGATGTCCCTGGACCTGGACGCGGAGGTCCTGGTGACCGAGCTTGCCCCGATCGCCTCGCTGATCCAGCGGATGGGCCGGTGCAACCGCGACTCGAAGAAGATGAGGGATCGGCCAATCGGCCGCGTCTATGTGATTCGGCCCGTGCTCGACAGGGAAAAGCCCTACGAGAAGATCGACCTCGACGCCGCGAAGGTTTTCGTCGACCGCCTCGAAGGGCGGGACGTCTCCCAATCGCAGCTAGAGGCGGTCTACAAGGAATGCGACCCTCGGAAGATCGAGCCGACCAAGTTGTGTCCGTTTCTGGATAGCGGCCCGTATGCCGAGGCCGGGCAGGAGCCGTTCCGCGAGACCGACGACTTCACCGTCCCCTGCATCCTGGATTACGACCGCCCGAAGGTCCTCGCCGCGATGGCCGCTCGCGAACCGATCGACGGCTTCATCGTCCCGGTCCCGCGGCGCTGCGCACAGCCCCATGGCCTATCGGACCTGCCTCGCTGGCTCTCGATCGCCGAGGGATGGCGGTACGACAAGTCGACCGGTTTCGACGCCGACCGAAAATGCCCCGACGGAGGCCACGACTCATGAGCAAGAAAGCCGCGCCCGAGCGGATCACGCTGACGTTCGACATTCACGACCTGCCCACGGCGCAGCACCGCGCCGGCCTCGGCGGCCTGATCCTCCAGATCGATTCGATGGGGCCCGACGGCAACAAGCGAGATCCCCGGAACATTCCCGAGTTGGAGGTCACCCCCACGACGGCGACCATCACGTTTACTCCCGATTCGATGCGGGGCGTCTTCGACGACGTGTATGCCGCCAAACCCGCCGAGACCGTCGTCCTCTCGAAATGGCAAAACACTCCGCCAAAGCGAGAGACGACCATCGAACGGAAGGACCCCAGGACCGGGGAACTCAAGCCAGTCCGCGCCTTCGTGTACGACATCGTCGAACCGCAAGCCCCCTGCCTGCACCGACACATTCAGGCGGATGCGAGAGCCTGGATTGCCCTCTGGCGACAGATGATCTGGGAGATCCCGAGAGGCGGGAACAACGTCCGCTCTCGTGCCCCATTCCAGGATGTCGCCGCAGGAAAGCCGTGTGGCGAGGGTACAAAAGCATGGACGCAGATGAGCAAATTTCTGGAAAAGAGGGCGAAGTCGCAATTCGAGACGGAGCCGATCACAGGCGCCTTGCTGCTGGGGGCCCAGTCCATCAACGCCGAGGGCGTTCCTTTCTCCGGCCGGGTCGATCACAACCTTCTGCTTCATTTCTGGCAGGTCGTCGTGCTTCCCTTCCTGCCCAGGGTCGTCAGTAAAAAGGATGGAAAGACAGAGCGATTTGGATACGTCCTGACGATCCCCGACATCGCCGATCTCGTCGAGTTTCGCCGAGAGTTCCCCAGGATGCTCGGCAACCTCCAGGCCGATCCTGGCAAGATCCTCCCGGCCGACGCCCAGATCGATCTCCCCGATCAGGCCAACCTGGAGGTACTCCGCCAGGCGAAGGGGATGGGAGGACGAGGCCGTGGAGCGAGATCGATCCAGGGATCCAGGAGCCGAGACCCCAGCGCTGGGCGATCCGTGCAGGCTCTTGCGACGGATCGGGCTGTCCGCCATCACGGTGGCGGGGGAATCCGGGCCGTGGAGTCGTATCACATGGTGAAACAGGGGAACAACGTCAAGCTCGTGTCGTTTTCGCGGGTTGCCGACCGTCCCGGTCTCACCGAGGAATACGCGCGAATCGAGGATAACTTCCGCAATCCGCTTTTCCGCAAGGTTCGGCTCCAGGCACTGATTCGTGGAGAGTCGTGGCATTCCGGGATGATCGAACTGTTCGCCGAGTATCCCTGGCCCTTTTTCGTGGAAGGAGACGGAACCCCAAAATATCTGGCCCGATTCGGACGCGACGCGAATGACCAACTCCGTGCCAATGACAAGGACATCCAGGACATGAAGCCCGAAGAAATGAACAAGGAAGACCGGCTGAAATACCTGAGTACCATCATTCGTAGGCTGGTGGACAGGTATGTCGTAGGTCGGGCCGAGGCGAAGACCGGCCTGAAGGCCAAAACGTTCCCCAAGAAGGCGATCCCCGGTAAGCCGGGTCGCACTTACACCGACTACCCCTCTGACTTTCGCGAAGCCCAGCGGCGAGTCTGCTCGGACGCATTCCTGTCGATGCGATCGCGGCACGATCAGGATTTCATCGACTACTTTGCAAGCTCGATCTGCTCGGTCGCTCAATTCTTGCCGACGGATCAGTACGAATTTCTCATCCAGACCCTGATGACTCGACCCGA
>DAHZZC010000768.1 GCA_027435495.1 Planctomycetales bacterium | reverse complement strand
GGCCGCGACGGACTCGGGCGATTCGAGAGTCGGCGGCTTGATCTCGGCGGCGTTTTCGGGCGCGGAGGCCTGGCCCTGGCAGCCGGCCATCGCGAGGGAGATCGCGATGGCCAGCGCCGCGGCGGGCCGGGTCGGGGATGTCGGAAGTCGGTCGATCCTGGTCATGATCCGGCCCTTTTGCTTAGTACTGGTCGCTGGAGATGACCTCGCCACCGCCAACGGTTCCCAGGCCGTACCAGGTGTTCCAGCCGATGCTGTCCTTGAGGAAATGGACACTCCCGTCGACGAAGAGGGCGTTGACGCCGCCCGGGTGGTAGCTCCGCGAGGTGATGGCCCCGAAGGTGGCGCCGCCGTCGTTTTCGTCGGTCGACAGCCAGTCGAAGTCGAGGAATCCCCCGGTGAAGTTGACCCCGGCCGGGTTCAGGGTGATGGCCTTGACCGGATAGCCGACCCTGGCGTTGGGTGTGAGTGCCGTGGTCATGCCGCCGTAGCAGACGGCGCCGTCGTTCCACCGCCAGTGGGCGACGTCGATCTGCTTGCAGGTCGAGCCGTTGGCCTGGATGAAGGCAACGCCCGCCTGCGTGCTGGTCGGGTAACTGGAGTAGGTCAGGCCGCCGGGCGAGCTGGTGCCGCCGGGCAGGCAGTGGCGCAACTGCGGCGAGTACGACCGGACCTCGGCCGCGAAGAGCGTGTTGCTCGTCCCGTCGGTCACCGACGCGATCCGCCGGGAGAGGTTGATCGAGAACATGCTCCGCGTGATCTGGCCGCTGGTACTGGTCAGGCCCGGGATACCGCCCCAGATGAACCAGTCGCCCATGCACCAGCCGTAGTTGGTCGGGTAGAAGAAGCCGTCGCCGCCCGGATCGAGCGCACCCTGCGAGTTCGGCTCGCTCGGGCAGAGCATCACCGCGGCCCGGGTTCCCATGACCGTCGAGTTTGAGGGGTCGCTGTACTCGAGGCTGAAGTTCATCGAGTTGAACATCGCGCCTTGCTCGGAGTACGGCATGATCCGGGCGGAGGGGCTGAACTGGTTGCCCTGGAAGATCTGGCCGGCCACAAACGAATAGGTGCCCGACGGCGGGAAGCCCCCGTTGGAACTCTCATAGTTGTGCATCGCCAACCCGAGCTGCTTCAGGTTGTTGGTGCACTGGATGCGGCGGGCCGCCTCGCGTGCCGACTGTACTGCGGGCAAGAGCAGGGCGATCAGCACGGCGATGATCGCGATCACCACCAGCAACTCGATCAAGGTAAAACCACGTCTTTGTCGCATCAGTATTGTCCTTTTCAAAAAGAACCGAACCCATGAGATGAGGAAAATCACGGGAGAGACCGCGCCGGCCCGATGTCCAGGATCGGCGAGGTTGACCCGGTCCGGGACATTCCCCCGGCCTGGAGCAGGGGGCGCCCGGGCACATGAATCCAACGAGGATCGAGGCGGAAAACCGCCCGGAGACCGCGAACGGGGTGGGGGGCCAGCGAGGTCTGGCCGCTCGGCCGAACGTGGCCGCTCGCCTCCCTCCGTCACGACTCCTCGGCCTGGATCGTGTCCGGCGAGGGCGACGGATATCCGGCCTAGCCGTGCGGGAGATCGAGGTCCGTTCGATCGCCCCGGTCGAATCCTCGGCCGCTATCGACGATGGCCAGCCGGCAGACGAGGCCGGGTTGGCGCGGAGTCCAGGCCACCGCCCGAGGCCGCGAAGCCGCCCCCTTTGGAGTCCTCCATTCGTCGGCTCGCCATCACCGGATTCACCACCGCGGGCCAGGCGCGAACGCGAATCCCGAGGCCCTGGCTCGCGCCAGGGGGCGAACCCGAGGGGCTCGGGATGATCGGTACCGCAAGCATCCGGATCAGGAGCAAACGGAGGAGAACTCTCGATCCCAGGGCAGACACAGGGTTGCTCCGTGAGGGCGGGAATCACGCGATACGAGCCGTCAAACCCGGATCACGACCATCCATAGAATGGTCCAATTCTGGGAAATTTCAAATGAATATTCCATGAAATCAACTCCGATATCTTTCGGTCCGCAGTGGGACGGCCGCCGCGATCGTGCCGATCCGCGAGACGGGGACGGCCGGGACCGGCCTATTTCGCGGGCCGGTCTCATTCTCTACAATCGCACGACCGACTTCATCCAGAACGCGGATTGGAGGCTCGTACCGTGCGAATGACTCGGACCTTGACGTTCTCGATTCTCCTTGCCACCCTGGCCCTGGCGACTGCGCCGGCCTCTGTCGTGGCGCGGCCGAAGGCCGACGGTCGACCGAATATCGTCTTCATTTTCAGCGACGACCACGCTTACCAGGCGATCTCCGCCTATGGCGACCCCCGCAAGCTGATCGAGACGCCGAACATCGACCGGATCGGCCGCGAGGGGATGCGGTTCGATCGCTGCATCGTGCCGAATTCCATCTGCGGACCGAGCCGGGCGACCGTCCTCACGGGGAAGTATTCGCATGCGAACGGATTCTACAACAACAGCAACAGCCGATTCGACAGTACGCAGACGACGTTTGCCAGGCTGCTGAATTCGGCCGGCTATCAGACGGCGATCATGGGGAAGTGGCACCTGGTCAGCGCCCCCACCGGATTCGACGAGTGGAATATCCTGCCGGGGCAGGGGATCTACTACAACCCGCCGATGATCCACAACGGCGAGCGGGTCAAGCACCAGGGCTATGCGACCGACATCATCACCGATCTCAGCGTCGACTGGTTGAAAGGCCGCGACCGCTCGAAGCCGTTCTTGCTGATGTACCAGAACAAGGCGCCCCATCGCGAGTGGTCGCCGGCTCTCCGGCACCTCGGCCACGACGGCGACCGCAAGTATCCCGAGCCCGAGACTCTTTTCGACGATTACTCGGGTCGCGGCCTGGCCGAGCACGACCAGGACATGACCATCGAAAAGACGATGAACGATCACGACCTGAAGCTGGACGAGCCGAAAGCCCTGACGCCCGACCAGGCGAGGGAGTGGAACGCCTACTACAAGCCGCGTAATGAGGCGTTCCGCAAGGCGAACCTGAAGGGCCGCGATCTTGTCCGATGGAAGTACAACCGATACATGCACGATTATCTCGGATGCATCAAGGCTGTGGACGAAGGGGTCGGAAAGGTCCTGAAGTTCCTCGACGACGAGGGACTCGCCGAGAATACGATCGTCGTGTACACCGCCGATCAGGGTTTTTACCTGGGCGAGCACGGCTGGTTCGACAAGCGATGGATCTTTGAGGAATCGCTCCGAACGCCGCTCCTGGTCCGATGGCCGGGCAAGGTCAAGCCGGGAAGCGTGAGCCGGGAGCTGGTCTCGAACCTCGACTTCGCAGAGACGTTCCTCGAGGCGGCCGGAGTGCCGGTTCCGGCGGAGATGCAGGGTCGGAGCCTGGTCCCGGTTCTGAAGGGCCAGACGCCCTCCGACTGGCGAAAGGCTTTCTATTACGAATATTACGAATACCCGCAACCGCACCACGTCCGGCCGCATCACGGGGTGGTGACCGATCGCTACAAGCTCGTTCGGTTCGACGGGCCGGATCTCGACGCCTGGGAACTCTTTGACCTGGAGAAGGATCCGCGCGAGCTGAAGGATGTCCACGGCGAGCCGGCCTACGCGAAGGTGGTGGACGAACTGAAGGCCGAGATGGCGCGGCTTCGGACGGAACTGAAGGTCCCCGAGCATCCGCCGGCCGAGGCCTCGGGCGCCCGGATCCCGCCGCGACGGGCGCCCCGACCCGGGGCGGCCCGCTGAGCCGGCCCTCTCGAACCGAGAAATCGTGTCATCTTTCGTGAAATTCTCGTGTATTTGATGGGGTTGATGTTGTCCGAAGGTGTCCGGATTTCCTAATCTGGAATGGGGCTTCGGCGGTGTCCGGCCCGGAGCCGACCGCGCGGGGCGCCGACGTCCCGCCGTTCGGAACCGGCGGGACACGGCGATCGGGTTCAAGGGGGCGCGGGAGAAGGGGCGGTCTCGCGCCGGGACATGAGCGGCCCGGCCGGGGCATCGCAACGAGGACGAGGGGCGACTGATGGCGTTGGAACAGGAGATCGAGCGCGACTGGCGCGACGGTCG